>CAZRSD010000284.1:0-2242 GCA_964602645.1 uncultured Myxococcales bacterium | reverse complement strand
GGAACCGCGGCAACCTCTGCTTCGAGGCTAAAAAACTGCGGATCGCGCAAAATGTTGGCTTCGATTTCCTCTAACGATTTGGCATGGGGAATCTTTGCGATGGCGTTGTCGAGGGCGAGCGCTTTTGTCGACCCATAGAGCGCAGCAAAATTCTTTGCAGCGTCGTCTATCTTATCTCTCAGTGCTTTGGCTTGCTGCTCGATATCGCGCGCGATAGTGTCGATTTCTTTTTCTTCCGATAGCGCAAGCTCTGAACTGGCTTCAACACGATCGACGAGTTGGCGCACCTTAATGCTGTCGGTGAGCTTTCGCTCTTCGGTTTTTGCAGACGTTGCTATTTCGCTGGTTTCGGCAACTTTGGTGGCAATATCGGCTGCTGCAATTTTGGCTCTCAACTGATTCGCCGCTTCAAGATATTCGTAATATTCTTTTGATTTGGCCACATCCACGTCGCTGGCCACATTGAGCAGGTTCAAGCTTGCCAAGTTATTGTACTTGGTATCAAGCGCCAATTTATCGGTCGCTATATCTTCGCGGTCTTTGACGATAACATCCGTCTTCTCTTCGATCTTTTTTACGTAGTCATCAAGCGTATTGATCGAAAGACCTTCCTCTTTCACAATGGTGGTTTCACTAGGAACTTTTTCGATTTCGCGAATTACTTTCACGTCTCGGCATGACCCAAGAAATAGTGAAGCGAGAAGAATATTGACAAGGTAAATTTTCATTAAATTACTCAAATAACGTGTTCCACTTTGTAACATGCCGTGTTAGTGCTTGCAACAGCTATTCATAGGATTGAGTCGCCGCATGCCTACCTCAGCTACCAAGAGACTTACAAAACTTGATTATTCAATAGGCACTACCACGCTTTTTATGAGCTATTTCGCATAGTCAGGCTGGCTATATTCGTAAAGTTAATAGCAGCGAAGTCTTATGCGCTTCGTGCACCCTGCGCGATGCGCCGATACGCCTGCACGCCCGCGTCAATATCTGCGTAGCACATGTGCTCGTTGGGACGGTGGGCGCACAGAAGTGAGCCCGGACCGATGAGCATCGGCGTGCCAACCCCGCGCAAATATGGCACATCGGACCCAAATGCGGCGAGAAATTGCGAAAAGCCAACCGGTGCGTGGAATAAAAATGGATCCACCGATGAAAAAATTTCTAGCGCCACCCCCGCGCTGAGCGCACCGCGAATTTGGTCAATAATTGGCTGGTTGGCCATGCTCGTGCGCATAATGGCTTTTGCACGCGCCGTCGGCGCGACCATATTGCGCATATGGCCACCCTCGATCATGCCGAAGTTGAGCAAGGTTTTGCCGTACTGAGCATCCTCTGGCCACGGCACTGATATAAGCCGATTAATATCGTGGACTAATTTATGCAGCGCCGAATCACCGAGTTCAGGCTGTGAGCTGTGCGCCTCAATTCCCGTCGCGCTTAAATCAAAAACCAGACTGCCTTTTTGCGCGGATGCCGCACGCAATTCAGTGGGCTCACCCACCACAAGAAACCGGCCACGTCCTGCAAGCTTTTCTGCACATGCCTTAGCGCCGTCGCTCGCCTCTTCTTCGCCAACGGTAAACAGCAGTGCAAGGTCATCGTGCCCAGCATCGCACTCGGCCAACACCGCAGCGATCATGGCAGCCGCAATGCCTTTGGCATCACAACTACCACGGCCCCACAAAATGCCGTTGTCGTCGTCAAGCATCGGTTTGATGAACGGCGCAACCGTATCAAGATGCGTACAAAAAATTATTGAGAAGGTCTTTTGCAAAACGCGATAGGCAAAGATGTTATAGCGCCCCTGTGAAACCGCGAGCCGCTCGACGTGAAAACCTTGCTCCGAAAGATAGGTGCTCACATACGCAAGCACCGCCGCTTCATCACCCGATATCGAGGGAATACTGCAGAGTTTATAAGCAAGTTTAATCGTTTTAGAGATCATGTACGCAACTATCTCAGCCAGCCTTAGTGCTGCAACCAAAAATATCAAATTGTTCTTGATGAAACGATCCTCGAGGACGTACCGTGATGTGTTTCTTCAACTGGTCTTCGATCTTCGCGAGATTCTCATGCTCTTCGCCGTACACTAAATCCACCACCTCAGGATGCGCATGGACCATGATGCTTGGCTCAAAAAGACTCTTGCCGCGATTGAGCAGTTGGCGAAAAATTTCATACACCACAGTTTGCTTCGACTTGAGCGTACCTTTGCCGTCGCAATAAAAACATGGTT
>CAZRSD010000283.1:2039-2252 GCA_964602645.1 uncultured Myxococcales bacterium | reverse complement strand
AACGAAGCCACCGACGCACGCCACGAGCACACATTCTTCCAGTTCGAATGCATTCATGTCGACGAAGGCATTACCTTTGCTCATCTCAAAAGCGTGCTGGAACAGACCGCCATCCACCTTTTTGGTCCAGAGACTAAAGTGCGATTACGCCCCAAATACTATCCGTTTGTCGAGCCAGGCGTAAACGGCGAAGTAACGTGTTTTTTGTGCGCC
>CAZRSD010000283.1:1609-1988 GCA_964602645.1 uncultured Myxococcales bacterium | reverse complement strand
GTAAAAAAACCGGCTGGCTCGAAGTATTCGGCGCCGGCATGGTGCATCCATCCGTACTCGAAGAAGGCGGTGTTGATCCCAAACGCTTCCGCGGCTACGCTTTCGGCCTCGGTCTTACCCGCCTCACCATGTTAGCCACCGGCATCGATGACGCCCGTCGATTGCTCGGCACCGACACACGATGGCTCACGTCTTCTTTCTAGATCTTATGCGCGCTTCATTTTCTTGGCTCCAACAATTCACGTCGTTACCTGCCGATATAACACCACGCATGGTGATGGATAAAATCACCGCCGCAACCGTGGAAGTAGAGGGCTACACCCAGCTCGACGAGCTGCTCCACAACGTCATCGTCGGCAAAATCATCACTGTCGAACTT
>CAZRSD010000283.1:716-1599 GCA_964602645.1 uncultured Myxococcales bacterium | reverse complement strand
CATCCTAAAGCCGACCGCCTTAAGGTATGTAAAGTCGATACAGGCGAACGCATCGCCACCATTGTTTGCGGCGGCTCCAACCTACGCGAAAACATGCTGGTTGCTGTAGCCCAAGTGGGCGCGCGGGTGCGCTGGCACGGCGAAAGTACCATTACGACCATTGAACCGGCCACTATCCGCGGCGTCGCATCCGACGGTATGATCGCCGGCGCCGATGAAATCGGTCTTGCCGAATTTTTTCCGGCGGCCAATGAAAAAGAAATTGTTGATCTCTCTTCGTTTAACGTCAAGCCTGGCACGCCGGTCGCGGAAGCACTGGGATTGTCCGATACAATATTTGAAATCGATAATAAATCTTTGTCTAACCGCCCTGATCTTTTAGGCCATCTGGGTCTTGCGCGCGAAGTATCGGCTTTGTTCGACGTGCCGATGAGCCGTGTTTCGCCACCATCACTCAAACCAGGCAAAGAAGTGGTTCTTAACGTGCATGTTTCCGCACCTGAAGCATGCGAACGCTACCAAGCAGTTGTCATTGATGGCGTAGAAGCGACTACCGCTTCCCCGTGGTGGCTCGCTACGCGGCTCGCCGCACTTGGCATACAACCTATCAATGCCATAGTCGATTGCACCAACTACGTCATGCTCGAACTAGGCCAACCGCTCCACGCTTTTGACGCCGAAGGATTCAAAGAAGCCGAGGACACGTACGCAGTGCACGCCCGCTTCGCACA
Organism: uncultured Myxococcales bacterium; assembly: GCA_964602645.1. Lineage (GTDB taxonomy): Bacteria > Myxococcota > UBA727 > UBA727 > JABDBI01. The sequence goes on along the minus strand of CAZRSD010000283.1, from coordinate 868 downwards.
TGCTGCCGAAAAACTCGAGCTGCTCGACTCTTCTCATCTCACGCTTGGGGAGCGCGATCTCGTTATCGCTTCTTCAGGTCAGGCCGCAGGTCTCGCCGGCATTAAGGGTGGCCGACTTTCTGGCGTCCAAACAACCACCACGCGCATCATTC
>CAZRSD010000283.1:0-706 GCA_964602645.1 uncultured Myxococcales bacterium | reverse complement strand
GTCTTCGAGCGTATCTGACACAACGCAAAATATCATTCTCGAAGCAGCGGTCTTCGATGCTGCAACCATCCGTGTTGCAAGCGCCCACCATCGCCTGCGCACTGAGGCTTCGGGACGTTACGAAAAAAGTTTGGACCCTGAGCTTACCGCAACCGCACTTCTGCGCGCCACGGAACTTCTCACCGATATTTTCCCGCGTGCACGCGTTATAAGCCCCGTTGTTGATTGGCGTCGCGAACCGTTTACGCCGCACACAATCACGTGCCCCACAACGTTCATCAACGAAATCAGCGGACTCGATCTTTCCACTGATACCATCACGGGCATACTCGAACGTCTTGGTTGCGAAGTGCACGAAAAAAAGGGAGTGTTTACCGTTACCGTACCCTCGTGGCGCCAGAAAAAAGATCTCTTGCGCCCCGAAGATCTGGCTGAAGAAATTATCCGCCTCGTGGGCTACGAAACCCTGCCGCACGGCTTACCCCACAGCGCCCTTACCTCTCCCGAACCTTCACGAGAACGAGAAGTCTTGCAGCAAATCCAAACCCTCGCCGTTCTTGCCCACAATGCCCTCGACGTTTATACGTATTCTTTCGTGAGCGGCGCACAAATCGCCAATCTCGGTGAGAGTGCCGTCGAATATTTACGCCTTGCCAATCCGCTCTCGGCCGAAAAACCGTATCTACGCCGCTCGCTTCTGCCTAAT
>CAZRSD010000282.1:0-2252 GCA_964602645.1 uncultured Myxococcales bacterium | reverse complement strand
AATACCGATTTACAGAACATCTCGAAGGGTTTGGCAAGTACACTGTGCTGAGCTGGCCACTCAATACCTGCTTTATCGTCTCGCTTTGCGGTAGATAAATTGTCTGTAGCCATGAAGTCTCCCAATATCCATAAACATAAAGCCAACAATCACTTCGATTTATTTTCGCGAAAACCTGTCAGCCGCCTTTATGTTCGGTAACCACGCTCGGCCAATATCGCAACGGACGCAACCCTGTTCCCGAGCAACCTATCACAATACTTTTTATTTAGTATTGTTAAATTCGTCGCTCGAATAAGAGCGCGCACCAATCATCCATGGCATCTTGACGCAGGAATCGCAGACCACATGCTTCATAGGCCTCGATCACCGAGGGCACTTGCGACAACAAGATGCCGCTCAAAATAAGTTGCCCTCGCGCTTTAAGCGCGCTTGCAAGATTTTCAGCCATCCCTATCAGCACCGGCGCCAAAATATTAGCTACCACGACGTCATAGCGGAACTTGTCGTAACAATGGCTTTCGGTAACAACGAGCGTATCGAGATGAACGCCGTTCTTCATCGCGTTGCGTTCTGCAGTGTGTAACGCATCTTCATCGGTTTCGGTCGCGAGCACACTCTTTGCGCCGAGTTTCTTGATGAGAATGGCGAGAATTCCCGATCCTGCGCCCACGTCGAGGCAGTCAAGCGTTCCCAAGTTTGCGTAGTGCGCGAGAAGGCCACGAAGCGCCGTGAGGCAAAGCTTGGTGGTTTGGTGTTGCCCCGTGCCAAATGCATTTTCAGGATCCATCTCGATATACAAGGGACCGCGCGGTTTTTGTAGAAACCCTTCGATCTCGAACGATGGCACGATGTAGATGTCAGGATCGACCATAAACGTCGTGCAGGTCTTTACGAAATTGCCCTGCCAGTCTTGTTCGTGAAACGGAGCAAAATCTATCTGCGGCAGAGGAAAGCCACATTCGACGAAAAACACCGTGACGATATCGTGAATGTTCGACCAATCATCATGCGTGGATTCAAAATAAGCCTTCACCAAAATCCGATCATCATCGTATTTTTTCTGGCCTTCCGGCAAAATGCCGTCGTCAACTTCAATGCCTATCGCCTGGGCCTCTACAAAAGCACTTTGGGCCACTTCAAGCATCGCTTTCGTGACCCAGACTTCGGCTTTAAGCCAAACTTTCTTCGCTGCCGGCATTAGCCAATTTTACCGGAGAGAATGAAGGCCATGATCAAGCCGAACAAGACGAGTGATTCGATCAAGGCCATACCCAAGATCATCGGCACGAAAATTTTACCGGAAGCCCCAGGATTGCGCGCAATACCCTCGAGCGCTGCTGCTGCTGCCCGTCCTTGACCGAGCGCTCCGCCGAGAGCAGGGAGTGCAATCGCGAGTGCTGCAGCGATAGCATAGCTGCCGAACGCGCTTTGCGAACCGTCAACTGCAACTGCTTCAGCAAATGCTGAACCCGCAACAAAGAGTGCCGAGGAAAATATCGAAATAGCTTGCAACATGCGCTTCATGAAATCTCCAAACCGGTGACGTACACCAATGACAAAATCAAAATTAGTGGCCTTCCTCTTGGGTGTGTAGCGATATGTACACACATGTCAAGAGACAGAAAACAATGGTCTGAATCACGCATACCAAAAGACCGAGCAGGTAAAAAGGTAGCGGCAAAAATAATGGCAACACACCGGCGAAGGCGAAGAGCACCTTGTGATCACCGATCATGTTTCCTGCGAGACGAATCCCGAGTGACAGGGGCCTTACCAGCATCCCTATCAGTTCGACGGGAAACAAGAGCGGCGACAAAAACCACCCCCACCATGCGCCAAGCGGATTAGCGAGGTGCGTAAGGTGGCCGATGCCATGCACGCGGAAGCCGTGGAAATTAAACAAGCAAAATACGACGAGACCGCACCCGATGGTGGTGTTAAGGTTATCGGTCGGCGGTACAAAGCCCGGCACAAGCCCGAGCAAATTTGAAACCAAAATGAAAAGCGCAAGCGTGCCAACGAGCGGAACATAGCGCTTGTAGTCCTTACCGATGATGTCCTTCATGAGGGACATGACCACCGTCAACAGCATTTCCAAAAGGTTGACGACGGTGATTTTTGGCGACGGAATTATCGCCGCTTCAATGTTCTTCAAACGATTTCGCGCAAAAAGCGACAACGACGCCAAAATCAGAAACACGAGTATCGCTGCGAACACGTGATGCATCGTTTCAAAGATCTTGTCTTTG
>CAZRSD010000281.1:0-2271 GCA_964602645.1 uncultured Myxococcales bacterium | reverse complement strand
CTGGCTGAGTATAGGTGGTATCGATTTCAATTAAACCTGATTCGGTGAAAAAAAGACCCACCACACTGTCGCGTCAACGACTTTGTGTGTGGCGGGTAAATTAGTCGCTAGGACTATTCTTACCATACCTTTTTTCCATCAATTTGGCAACGGTTTTACTTCTCTCCATGAGTTGAGGGTGAAAATTTTCCCTTTAGACCGGGCTAAAAGGTCTTTTCGTGGGTAAAAGGTATGGAAAGAAATCTCGTCGACAAGGCGCTGGAATATGCTGCGCGCGGTTGGAAAGTTTTTCCGCTACACACGATGCGTGGGTCCGCATGTTCATGTGGAACCGCAAATTGTGCAAGCGCAGCAAAGCATCCTCATATCAAGGAATGGCAAAAGCACTGTTCATGCGATTCAGACGAAATTCACGGATGGTGGCAAAAATGGCCTGATGCAAATATTGGCCTCGCAACGGGCAGTGCATCAGGCTTTTTCGTTTTGGACATTGATCCGCGTCATGGCGGCAAAGAATCTATGCAGGAGTTGGTGAAAAGAAATGGTGGGCTAGAGAAAACGTTGGCCTCGAGCACCGGCGGTGGTGGCTATCATCTCTTTTTCAATGAAATCGAAATGAAAATTGGCAATCGTGCCAATGTGCTTCCTGGCCTCGACGTGCGAGGAGATGGCGGCTATATTGTTGCGCCGCCGAGTTTGCATAAGTCAGGTGCGTACTATGCATGGCTTAAGGGCTTTCATGAGTGTCAGATTTGCGATCCGCCAGCTTGGTTGATCAATACCATCTTGGGAAAATTGCCAAACAAGAGTTTCAGTTTTGCTGGGAAGGGTGCGATAGGCGAGGGCGGCAGAAATAATTTTCTCACGCGTGAAGCTGGTAAATTGCGTCGTAATGGCCTCGAATATCGCGATCTTGCGGAGCAGCTACGAAAGATCAACTTGTCGCAGTGCGCGCCGCCTCTTTCGGATGACGAAGTTTTGGCTATCGCTGCAAGTGTTGCTCGTTACCCGAGTGCAACCAACGCGGGTGATGCGGAACCAGCCGCAGCAAAATACTGGTCGGCAGAGCCGGCACCATTGGACTTCAAAGAAGTTCAGGCCCCGTCGCTATCCGAAGAGTTGTTACCCGAACGCTTTAGAGACTGGGTGATGGATATATCTGAACGTATGCAGGTGACGCCTGAGTTTGTTATGGCCCCTGCGCTTGTGAGCTTTTCTTCGATCGTCGGTCGTAAGATCGGCATTCATCCGAAACAACAAGATGACTGGCTCGTGATACCCAATCTTTGGGGCGCCATCGTCGCTAGACCAGGGTATTTCAAATCACCGACGATAGCAGAAGCGATGAAGCCTATCGATCAGCTGAGTGAACGTTCACGCATTGAGAATGAGGCGAACCAGCATCATGTCAGCGCGAGCAAGCTTATCACAAGCCTTCAAATTGAGTCGTTAAAGGACAATATCAAGAAAGCTATCAAAGAAAGCGATTATGAGCGGATCGAACAGCTAAAAGAACAGGCGGCGGTATTGGAAAAAGAGAACGAAGACTTATCTCTTTTGGAACGCCGCTACAAAACCAATGATGCCACCGTTGAGAAAGTGGCTCGCTTGCTCAACGAAAATCCCAATGGATTGTTGCTCCTACGGGATGAGCTCAATGGCTGGCTGCAAACGCTCAACAAGGCTGGACGTGAAGGTGATCGTGAATTCTATCTCGAGTCATGGAATGGTTACGGCTCATATACCGTGGATCGCGTTGGCACAGGGACATTGCATGTGCCTGCGTTATGCCTGTCGGTCTTTGGCGGTATTCAGCCAGGCAAATTACACGCGTATGTGGAAAAAACGCTTCAGTGCTCGGCGGAAGATGATGGATTGCTGCAACGCTTTCAATTGTTGATCTACCCAGAGCTATCACCGACGTGGACCAATGTTGATCGAAGCCCAAATCTCATCGCGCGCGATACGGTCTACAGTATCTTCAATGCGATCGATAAAACAGCGGGTGCTGAGGCAGGAGGCACAAAAGGAGTGCGTTTTTCTGATGCCGCCCAAGAAGCGTTCAATGTATGGCGTGAACAACTTGAAAGCAGGTTGCGATCGAATGATGTTGGTTGTTCTGCGTTTGAATCCCATTTGGCGAAATATCGTTCGCTGATGCCTTCACTTGCCTTGCTGTTTTGGGTCCTAGAGGATCCGAACAACATTCAAGGCAATGGTCTTGTGTCTTTGTCGGCGACAGCGCTTGCGATTCGCTGGTGCGATTTTCTC
>CAZRSD010000280.1:0-2314 GCA_964602645.1 uncultured Myxococcales bacterium | reverse complement strand
TGACATCGCTCGCAATCACGCATGCATGGCGCCACTCGACAACGATGCGTGCACAAAGGAGCTCACGTGTTTGCCTACCGAGGCGAGGGAGGTTTCAGTTGGTCGCAAGCTGCTCTCTCACTACCGTTGCAAGGAAGAATGCAGCGTCGATCGTCCCTGCGCACCGAGCGCGCAGTGCACGTACCCAAGTTATGCGCGTAAGGAACGCCAGCCTGCAAAAAAACAGGGTGCTATGCTCACGTGCGACGTGAAACAGTGTGCCGCAAACGAATCATCGTGCCCTTGCGACAAAAAACTAAACTACGCGTGTGAAAATCTTTTGCAGGGCATCGATATAGGCTTTTGCGTGCGCATGCTTGGTATCTGCGAGAATAGCCAGTAGATGTGTGTTTTCAAAAAGCGCTTGTAACCAATTCCGTCCTCGGTCACGCAGAATTGGCAGATCTTTGCTGTGACCGCGCTAAATCTATCGATAAGTAAACGTACTAATACGGTGCTCAATAATATTGAATAAACAATAAATAAGGGTAATGACTATGAATATTAAACCACTATTAGTAGCGCTCGCATGCGCTGTTTCGTTGTCAACTTCGGTCGTGGCGGAAGATTTTGAAGCTGGCCCAATTTGGAACAATGACGACGCGAAAGCAAAATGTCCGGCTGTTTGTCAGAAAAACGAGGGAAGAATCTGGAATGGCAATTGGGTCACCACGCGGTGGAATGTCATGTCGGTCTGTAACTGCGTTTTTCCGCTCAATGAAAAAGAAGAAAAGGTTGTAGAACCACAACCTGATAAACCAGCAGATCCTCCGATTGTCGTGGAGCCCAAACCGCGACCAATAATGCCTGAACCAAAACCTGATGCGGTAGTTCAGCCCAAACCCGTGCAACCGGCAGTAATGCCGCCGGCTCCAACGGAAGAACACAAAGGTCAAGACGATCCTTGCAAGCTTACCTGTCGTCGTAGACTTGGCGTCGAATACAACGGCGAAAGCGTCTATAATCACTTCAAGAAAAAGGATGTCTGCCGATGCTTTAAAGATCCGGAGCGTCTAAGAGCCCGAGGCAAGTAGCGTTCCCTAAACGCCAGGTCAGCCCCCCTCCCGCGCTTTTGCAGGAGGGGGAATTTTATCAATCAAGGCCATTACCGTGACGTGTTGATGAAGGAATTCCATCGAAAGAGGCAAGCGTGCACCCTGCGGCATTGATCTTTTTTGGGAACTAGCGTAAGGCATGAGCCGTATTCTTTTTTGTAAATCTCGCTGATAGTTGGGCGAACGATTAGATCTATGGGAAGTTTTATGTCAGGTCAAAACATCATTCAAAAGATTGAGCAGCAAAGCATTCGCTCGGATTTTCCAAATTTCCGTATCGGTGACTCGCTTCGCGTGTTTTTCCGTATTTCTGAAGGCGACAAAGAACGCGTTCAAGCATTTGAAGGCGTATTGATCGGCCAGAAGCGCGGCGGCAGTCGTGCATCGATCCGCGTGCGCAAGATCAGCTTCGGCGAAGGCGTTGAGCGTGTATTTCCACTTTCGAGCCCTCGTGTTGAGCGCATCGAGATTGTGCAAACCGGCCGTGTACGTCGTGCGAAACTCTATTATTTGCGTGACCTCCGCGGTAAGAAGGCGCGTATTAAAGAGCGTCAGGATTTCGGTAGAGCACAAGCCTAATTTTCGTGGTGACATGTGACACCATGGCGATACGGCATCGATCTATCCCAACAAGCCGTCGTTGGCGTTGACGAAGCGGGTCGCGGCTGCTTAGCTGGGCCTGTTGTCGCCGCCGCTGTCATGCTCGATAACAATAAGCCCATCGTTGGGCTCAACGATTCTAAAAAACTATCCGAAGCCATGCGCGAAGTGCTCTATGAGCAGATTTATGCGCGGGCGGTATTGGTTTCGGTTAAGGCTGTTGATGCTCAGATCATCGATCGCATCAACATTTTGCAAGCAACCTTCCTGGCCATGCGGCAAACGATCGCGGCATCCATTTCCACGCAGCGTGTGGACATGGTCTTGGTCGATGGCAATCGAGAGATCCCTGATCTGTCGATTAAGCAAATGGCGATCGTCGAGGGTGATGGTTTGGTCGAATGCATCATGGCGGCGTCGATCATTGCCAAGGTTCATCGCGATCGCTTGATGAAACAATTCGATAGCACCTATCCCGGCTATGGTTTTGCCCAACATAAAGGCTATGGTACGAAAGCCCACCTTGCGGCGATCAACGAGCTTGGCCCAAGCGCTATCCACCGCATGAGTTACGCACCGCTCAGGGAAATGGTTTGATGGCGATCACCATCGGCAAACGC
>CAZRSD010000279.1:0-2316 GCA_964602645.1 uncultured Myxococcales bacterium | reverse complement strand
ATTTGGCATGTCGATGTGCACTATCGCGATGGCTGAGGAATTTCGTGCTCAGCGCATCGGTGTAAATTCCTTGTGGCCACGTACGCTTATTTACACCGCTGCGATTACGCGGCTCATGGGCGAAGATGCTGCGAAGAACTGCAGAAAACCTGCGATTCTTGCTGATGCGGCGCTATGGATTTTCTCGCAAAGCCCACAACAGATAAGCGGCAATCTTTTTCTCGACGAAGACGTGCTCGCACGGGCTGGGATTAAGGATTTGTCATCGTACGACTGTGTTAAAGAAGGTGAGCTGCTCTCCGATCTTTACGTAGAATAATTTGAGATGCTGTTTTAAAACGACGCAGGTGGAACTTTGAGGCAGCTTCTAAGTGCTGTCGCATTGCTTCTGGGGACCTATGCTTCCGATTATTATGCCCATGAGCGATGCGAATTTGCATCAGGTGCTAGCAATGTTTCCCGGGCTCACGTTGCTTAAACACGAGTCTCGTGAACACTTCAGCGCCCATTTTCCTCGTCATAATCGCTATTTCAGCAATGGTGATAAGCCTTTCGTTGCGCTCGTCAAGAAGCGCGGCCAAGCGGTGCTTCGTTATGGCGAACAGAATTTTGATTTAGGCGACCATGAATTTGTTTTCTTCGACGACAATGTGCCACATTCGTGGATCATGAGGAACAGTGACCTCGATATTTTCTACTATCGTCAAGATGCCACTGGCAAAAGCGATATTACCGATGGCGATTACTGTTTAGATAACTACTTCACCTGAGCGCTTTGTTTCGATTGTTGAGCGCATGCTCAAAGTCAAAAACAGTTTTGGTTGGCTCGACGAACAGGAATCGCGTACGAGGCGGCTATGCTGGATGAGAAGGCGCACATATTCGAAGTCCAATATCTGTACAAAAGCATAGACGTCGATGCGGCGAGCATAAGCAGCAAGGTGAGTGGACATTCTTCACACCGAAGCGTGATAGTGCGTACGCCTCGGGATACAAGATGCTGGCGCGCAGGTCTATCTATGCCCAGCAGCGCTCGCACATGCACCGCTCGCCAAGCGATAAACGTATCATCTTAATTGAATTGGCTCAAATAGTGCCAATGGTGCGTTTGCGTATGACCATGAAAGAATGTCAAATATCTTATTTGTCATCGACATTGCTGCGATGGAATCACTGGTTACGATGAAAAGTCATTCGCACACTCACGCACGAATCAAAATTTTTATACGATTAAACCAGCTCTATGGATGCGCCAAATAGTTTCACTTATCTTGGAGTTGGCGGCGATGATTTGTATTAATAACGCTTTTGTACGCTGGTGTTCTATCTCGTTGATGGCATGTTCATTGACAGCAGCACCGAACAATCCGAGAATCTGCTTAGAGCCTGACGCTGACGGCGATGGCGTTTGCGACGAATTTGATGCGTGCGAGGGCTTCAACGACAATGTCGACGCCGATGGCGACGGCTTACCGAATGGCTGCGACAATTGCGCCTTGGTCATCAATCCAACGCAAACTGACGTCGATAACGATCTCGTTGGCGATGCTTGCGATAACTGCGCGCTCGTCGTTAACCTCGACCAAATTGACGTGGACCATGACGGCATTGGCGATGAATGCGATCTTTGCGTTGATAGCGATGGTGACGGTTTTGGTGACCCCAATGTCATCTCTAATTTTTGCGATGATGACAATTGCCAGTTCATCCCCAACGCCGATCAAATCGATACCGATGGCGACTCGATCGGTAACGCGTGCGACTTATGCCCAGCAAATGACGATCAAGCTGATAGCGATGCCGATGGCATCTGCGACGCAGCTGACCGTTGTGTGGGCTTTGATGATGCGGAAGATGGCGACTCAGACAGTATTCCTGATAGCTGCGACAATTGCCCACTCGTGCCTAATTACGATCAAACTGACATCGACAATGACGGCGCCGGCGATGATTGCGATCCGTGCACGGATACCGACAGTGATGGTGTTTGCAATTTCCTCGATAACTGCCCTGGCACGTCAAATAACACGCAAGTCGATGCCGACAGCGATGCGATTGGCAATGCTTGCGATAATTGCCCGGTCGAGGCGAATTTTGATCAGCAAGATACCGACCATGACGGTATTGGCGACGAATGTGATGAGTGCACAGATATCGACGGTGATGGTGTTGGTGATGCCGGCTTCGATAACTCAAATTGTTTCGTTTCAAATGGCCCCGATAATTGTCCTTTCAAATTTAACCCTGGCTCGCCGCAGCTTGATAGCGACAACGATGGCATGGGCGATGCCTGCGATATCTGCCCCGCAGGCGCAA
>CAZRSD010000278.1:0-2318 GCA_964602645.1 uncultured Myxococcales bacterium | reverse complement strand
TCTTCCTTGAGAAAACCGATGGCGGCCTCGTTCCCATCGAAGTCAACTTCTTCGGGGGTGTGCAATGAGCGTGACCACGCAATCGGTGTTTCTCAAACAACAACTTAATCACGTTTTAAATTTAGCGTTTCAGGAAACGTTTCCTGCGCTCAAGGCGCGCACCTTCATTCCAGTAAATCGCAGCATTCCGCAAGCGGCTGAGACAGTATCTGCACGCATATGGGATACCTACGGCGAAGCGAAAGTGCTCAATCCTAACGCTGATGACTTCCCGTCGGTGAGCGTGGGTCAACGTGAAGCTTATGCGCCCATCAAATCGCTTGGATGCTTTTTCGAGTATTCGGTTTTAGATCTTCGTCGCAGCGAATTAGCGGGCACCGGTCTCGACGCAAAGCTCGCCACAGCAGCACGCCAAACCATCGAATCCAAAATCGACAAGCTCGCCGTCAATGGCGATGAACGCTTCGGTATCAAAGGCATCTGCAATCAGGATGGCTCTAATGGCATAGCGAGTCACAACATTGGCAAATGGTTCGACGACAAAGGCAAGGGCAAGGAAGGCCAAGCCATACTGGATGATATTAATCGGTTGGTATCAACGATCGCCGAGGACACGAACAATGTGCTGCTGCCCGATACGCTGCTCTTGCCGGTCAAGCATTTTGCGTACATCGCGCAAACACCGTATTCACTTCACAGTAACGTCACCATTCTCAACTATCTGCTGAGCAACAACCCTTACATCAAAAACGTCGATAGCTGGGTATATCTCCAGGACAAATGCGTGATTTACCCTCGCACGCCCCAAGCCCTAGAGATGTACCTGCCTTTGGAGTTCGAAATGCTCGAGCCGCAAGCCGTGGGGATGAATATTCGTATTCATTGTCACGCGCGTTTTGGCGGCGTGCAAGTTTATACGCCCAAAGCTTGTGCGTACGGGGTGGGCTTGTGAGCAAAGCCTTTCTCGCACGATTTCCTGAGTTTGCCGAGAATCTTGACAGTGGCGACAAAGAGGTCATCGCGTTGACTATTAATGCCGCTGAAGGTGAGCTTAACCGTTCTCAATGGGGCGAGCTCTTCGAAGAAGGCGTGTTCTTTCTCACCGCTGATAAGCTCACCCGTTCTCGCGTCGGAGAATCGCTACGCGATCCCGATGAGCCGTTAGCAAAATCAGTATATGCCGTCGAGTTTGAACGCTTGTGTCGCGTCGTATCTATGGGGGCACGTGTCCTATGAAGAGGGTAAGTCACCATGCTGTGCAAAAGCTCAACGAATATGCCATGCGCGATGGCTTTTTCTACGCGCGGGCATTTTCTGAATCTGGCTATGGTCGATTTTTGACCAATCTCAATAATGCTTTGCTCAGCGGCGAGATGACATTGCATGAAGCCTACAAGGCTGTCGACCAGTTTGTTCCTGGCGAATATAGGAAAGATAAGCCCACGAGCGAGGCCATCCAATGAAATACGTCAAAGACAACAAACGCGAACAACAGCGTTTAGCAAAGCTCCTCACGAAAATGGCGAATGCTCGCCATGTTGCGGTTGGCATTCTCCAAGACGAAAAGCGCGACGATGGGTTTTCTATGGTCGATCTCGCCATCGTGCACGAATACGGCTCTAAAGACGGCCGCATTCCGCAGCGTTCTTTCATTCGATCAACCTGTGACGAAAAGCGCAAAGACCATGCCAAGGTCATGTCGCAACTGCAACAGAAATTTATGGATGGCAAGCTGACGATGACGCAAGCGCTCACGACGCTCGGTGAGGTGGTGTCGAAGGACATGGTGCAAACCATCAATCGCGGCATCGACCCCAAACTCGCTGACGCGACGATTCGACGGAAGAAGAGTTCTAAAGCCCTCATTGATACGGGCCGACTCAAGGGCTCCATCACTCACGAAGTGCGAGGTGCTTCATGAGCTTTGCGTGGTCGTCGATGCAAACGACATTGGAGCGCGTATTTTCCGATGCGACGGGCATTTCCTTTGCGTGGGAAGATTCGATCAGACGTATACCGCGTGCACCCATCGGCGTGTTGTCGCTCGGTCAAAGCATGACCGTCGGTCGAGATAGCCATCGGTACACATTTCGGGACAGCGATATTTCGCTAGAGATGTACGGATACCGAGAGCTCACTATCAATGTGCAGATTCGTGCGCGCCTCGCCAAGTCGGCACCATCGGCGAGAGTGTTGGCGGAAAAAGCGCGTCTGTCGCTCGCTAACCCCGTATATCGCGATGAACTCCGCTCGGCCGGCCTCGTGTTTGTGGAAACCCATCCGCTCTTAAATCTCGACTTCAGTCGCACCAATCGCAA
>CAZRSD010000277.1:0-2338 GCA_964602645.1 uncultured Myxococcales bacterium | reverse complement strand
CGTTGAACATGGCTTGGTTTCACATGCGAGCTCGGTACGCAGCATCTATCGCAAGCAATGGACCCATCTAAAATCACAACAGCTCGTTGAGCACGCGCTCGAAAGCCTTGAAGAACTCAATTGGCTGCGCGTGGTGCAGGCTGCTGTGCAAGGCGGAAAATCGAAACGCATCATGATTCATCCAAACTTTCGCAAGGCGAGCGGGGGAGCACGATGACCACGAAATCGAAACCGGTGATTGAGCCTCTTCTGAAGATCATTGAAATTCTCGTCGAGGATCGGTTCTGGGGCCAGATCATCATCAAGTTCAAAGATGGTGAGCCCATCATCATCGAGCAAAACAAACAAATAAAGCTGAGCAAATAAATATGCGCTGAGTAGGAGAGACCACCGCGCGAATAGGAGTGAGCGTGGTGGTCATCCATAATTATGATCTTAGAATCTGTGTAAATTGTGCCCGACAACTATCCATAGAAAATTTTTACCAAAAGGGATCGCGTTTTGATTCGCGGTGCAAAGCTTGTGTCTCAAAGTGTAAAAAGACGCGCTATGCGATGAAGAAGAAGAGGCCCATTATCGATGCAGTAAAAATCGGTGGATTCAAGGTTTGGGAATCGTCTCTAACCGCAACAAGACGTGAATTCATCGCTGAACTAGAATCATTTCTGATGGAGGAGTTCTGTAATGAGAAAAGACTCGTCTGAAAAAAAGGAACTTACTGGTTGGGCCTACGTGAGAGTCTCAACGGCTGATCAAAGCAACGTCCTTCACGGATCGTTGGAGCAGCAACAAAATAGAATCAAACGATGGGAGGCCGATCAAAGCCTTCACACGGGCGTGACGCACCGCATCACACGCTTCATTGACGAAGATATTTCAGGCCGATCAGAAAGCTTGCATAAGCGGCGCGAGTACCATGAGCTCACTATGGCGATCAAGCAAAGGACCATTGACTTTGTGGTGATCGAAAAGTTGGATCGACTTCACAGAAACATCGTTGAGAGTCGCAAATTTATCGATCTCTGCGACGAGATGGGCGTCAAGTTTTACCGACTTGATGGTGGCTTGGTTGATTTGCGCGATCGCAGTAGCCGCACATCGGTGTTCATTGAATCGTGGATGGCCGAAGAATACAGCCTTGACCTAGTAGAGAAGCTCACCAAAAAAGGACGAGAGGCTCGGGTAAACAATGGCAAAGACAACAACAGTCTTCCTATTCTTGGCCTCGACGAACATCCAACCGAAGCGTGCTTCTACGTGATCAACAAGCGAGAACAAGAGATCGTCAAAGATATCTTTCGCCATTTTTGTCGCTGTGCTGACCTCCAGCAAACGGCGAATTATTGCAACACGAAGGGCTACAAAACCAAAGAGCGCTACACCCGACCCAAAGTTGAGAAGGGCAAAAAAGTCCCGCCCAAATTAGTTGGTGGTGAAGCTTTTGATCGAAAGAATCTTCGAGCGCTTTTGGTCAATCGCAAAATAGCTGGCTTTGGCTTCTTCAAAGATGATTGGAACCAATTTCCTGCTAAGCAAGATGAAAACGGCATGGTGCGATGGGAATATCGTCATGGGCCAGTTGTCGACGGCGAACTCTTTGAAAAGGCTCAAGCCATCCTGCGCAAGAACGCCAAATTCAATCATCGAATTTATGAAGACCAAAGAACTTATTTGTTGAGCGGCATTCTCTTCGATCGAGATGGCAACAAATTCTGCGGCCAGTCTGTGAAGAAGAAGAAAAATCCCTACTACATCAACAGCGAGAAAAAAATTCGCATAAGAGCGGAGCGAATTGAGAAGGCGGTCATTGACTTCTTGTCGTCGCTACTCAGGAAAAATGGCCTCTTAGAAGATGCGGTCAAGAAAACTTTCAACGGTGACAATCCGGTTCTCAACGAACTCAACGATGAGCTCGCGCGCAACACAAAAGAACTACAGCAATGCGAGCGAGTCATTTCGGTCTTGGTTGACAAATCGCGCGTCAGAATTCTTGAGCAGCCGGAACGCATGGAAGAGATTTTGCTCGAGTCGAGCGAAATACGAAAGCAATCGATGGCGCGCATAGATGAGTTACGCGTGCAAGCGGCTGAGCTTGGTAGGCAGAAAGCGCAAATAGATAGATTCAAGAAATGCGACGATATTCAAAACAACATAAAAAAGTCGCTCAAGCTCTTTGAAACATCATCATCAAAACGCAAGAAACGTCTTATTGAAATGTTGGTTCCTAAAGCGGTGCTCGATGAAAAACGCGACCAACTCTTTCTTTTCATCAATCCGTTTTTAGAAAATTCGCAGAATTCTGTGCAAGAATCGATCGCCGAAGTTGAGGCCTTTTTGC
>CAZRSD010000276.1:0-2348 GCA_964602645.1 uncultured Myxococcales bacterium | reverse complement strand
CCGTGTACGATCATCGAAAAAGACGTCGCCAAGAGTCCCTATTCGCGCGCCATCGCTGTGCAGATTCGCACGCTTGAGATTTTTCATGCGCTCAACATGCTCCACCATCTTGCTGAGAAGGGCCACGATGTCGACGGTATTTCGCTCTACGCCGAAAGCAAGAAGCCGATCGCCGTAAAAATTGAAACGACGTCATCGTTTTTCGAACACCTCATGATCGTCGATCAGCCGCACACTGAGAAGGTGCTTGAGGAGGCACTGGCCCATCGTGGTCAGGAGATAGAGCGCGGTGTTGAGTTGGTTGATTTTGCGACCGATAGGCTCGGCATCCGCGCAAATCTGCGCATGCCTCATGGCGAGATTAAGCCCGAACGCTTTTCGTATATCGTTGGAGCCGACGGTGCCCACAGTTTAGTGCGCAAAAAAATGGTGAACCAATTTTCTGGCACGACGTATGACGATGCGTTTATTTTAGCCGATGCCGAATGCGTGCATGCGCACGATCATCACACGCTTCGCCTATTTTTTAGAAAGCACCGCTTTTTGGCGCTCATTCCCATGCAGGGAAAAGATCACTATCGCCTCATTTCAGTTCGCCGTGGCGAGACAAACAAGATGGGGACCATGCCAACCATCGAAGAATTTCAAGATTTGGCGAATGACGTGGTGCCCTTTCCTCTTACGATCAAAAATCCGGTTTGGGTCTCGCGCTTTTTTGTGCAATGTCGAAGTGCTGCGCGTTATCAGGAAGGTCGCATTTTTCTCGTTGGTGATGCTGCACATATTCACAGCCCTGCGGGTGGGCAGGGGATGAATACCGGTTTGCAAGACGCGTTCAATTTGTCCTGGAAGCTTGCGCTCACCATTAAGGGCTTGGCTAAGCCAGAGCTTCTGACGACTTATCACGACGAGCGCAAGCCCGTTGGCGATTACCTTATCGATCGCACCGACCGGCTTTTCAAATTTATGGTGCGCAGTTCGTTGTGGGCACGGCTCATGCGCCGCTTCATCGTGCCGTATGTCAGTAAGACCGATAAGATCAGGACGCGTTTGTTCACTATCGGCTCGCAAATCGCGATTCGCTATGAGCAAGGTGTTATTTGCATGAAAAAGCATGCGTCCATGGAAGGTGTATGCATCGGCAAGCGGGTGCCCAATCTTAGGCTCATGACGAGCCACCTCAAAAAGACGGATTTGCATACGGTTTCGTGCGAGGGCTTTTTTTCGTTGTGGCTATTTTTTCCCAAAGACATCAACAAAAAGCAAGTAAACTATGTGCTTCACCAGGTGAATGCGCTGCTTGCGCCATGTGCAAAGGCTGTTCAATCTCATGTCGTATTTGCTCATGATTTCGATGCAGATAAATTGCAGCGCGATGCGGAGTATTTTGTGCGGGTTCATGCGGGAAAGACGTTTGCGGTAACCGAGCCTGCATTCGTGTTGGTACGGCCTGACCATCATGTTTTTTGCACAGGGCTCTTGAAGGAATTGCCTCATGCCGTAGAGGGCTTGAAAACCTATTTGTGAGGCGTGCGCGAAAGGCAACTATGGCAGTAACGATCAATTCGGTGAAGGCGTGGGTTTTGGCGAGTCGGCCAAAAACACTCGGTGCGATTATCTGTCCGATTTTGATCGGCAATGCCCTTGCGCTCTATCATCATCGATTCTCGTTGACAGTCTTGATCATGACGCTGATAAACGGCGTGCTTTTGCAAATTCTCGCAAACGTCGTGAACGACTATGGTGATTTTATCAAAGGCAGCGACAAGGCTGATCGCTTAGGGCCTCATCGTGCCATGCAGATGGGATGGATCACCAAAGCAGCCATGTTGCGGGGCATTGCTGTCTTGCTCGTCATGTCGGTGGGGCTCGGGCTATTTTTAGTTGTTGAGGGTGGTCCGATCATTTTTGTCATAGGTGTCATAGCCATTTTGCTCTGCCTTGCGTATACGCTCGGGCCCGTGCCGCTTGCGTATTTTGGTTTTGCCGAACTCGTCATTTTTGTGGTTTTTGGTCCCATGACCGTCTTGGGATCGTATTTTGTCCAGGCCAAAATTCTTGGTGGGAGCGCCTTGGTGGCGAGCATGTCTTCAGGTTTTTTAGCAGCAGCGTTGCTCTTGACCAATAATCTGCGTGACGTCGTGCAGGATAAAAACAACAACAAGCGCACCATCGCCGTGCGTTTTGGCCAGCCACTTGCGCGGCGCTTAGTTATTGTCTTGGTGGTATGCGCGTTAATTGGCCCTGTAGCTTTGGTGGTGCAGTTTGCATATCCGCCGACACTCTTGCTCGCGTGCTTTGCGCTCATTTTTCCGATGCGTCACTTTGTGATGATCGCAACCACGCCG
>CAZRSD010000275.1:0-2351 GCA_964602645.1 uncultured Myxococcales bacterium | reverse complement strand
AGATCCTGACCGCGTTGCTCATAATTTGCGTCATTATTCGCCTGATCCCGACCAAAGATCTCAAGCGGTGCTTTGGCGTCGATGACTATCTTTTTATTCTTCGGCAAGGTCACGATCATGTCGGGACGCAGCGTTTCCTCGCCGTCGCTCACTTGCTTTTGCTCGACGAAATCGCAGTGGGCAGAAAGACCTGATAGCTCAACGACGCGGCGCAATTGCATTTCGCCCCAGCGCCCACGTATGGTGGGCGCATTGAGCGCTTGCGCAAGCTGATGGGTTTCTCTTTGCAAGAGCCCCTGGCTCTGCAAAAGCGCGTCGATCTGCTCCTTAAGCCCGGCATAGGCACCTTGGCGTTTGGTTTCGAGATCTTGAACCTTGGTTTCCATTACCACCAAGGTTTCTTTGAGCGGTTGCATCACCGCGACGAGTTTTTCGCTCGCCGTGACCCGATCTTTTTCTGAGGCCTTAAAGAATTGCTCGATTACTTGCTTAAATGAACCGTTAATTAGATCGGCGTTCTTTGCGAGTGCATCTTGCGATATCGCCGAAAAGGTTTCCTTCATGCTCTCGTGTACACCGGCAAGATCACGCAAGCGCTGATTAAAATACTCGACGCTCTTTTGATTTTCTGTCGCAAGACTCGCGATTTTTGCAAGAAGCTGAGTATTTTCTGCCTTGATCGTCTCAAGTTGACGGGTCTTCGCGAGCATCTCGTCTTTGAGCTCGCCGAAATTTCTCACCCGTTCTTCTAAACCGGAATTGTGTGCCAAAGCCTGCGAAAGCGTTTCCCGTAGCGCAACCTTCTCCGCCTCGATGCCATTCAGAAGCCCTTTGGCCTGACGTTCACGCTTGGTAAAAAATTGCCATGCGTACAGCGCGGCACAAAAAACGCCGAGCATGAAGCCAAATAAAAAGATCATGGCTTCTAAAAACATTTACACCCTCCAAAACGCGCAGGGCCGTTCACCGGTTTTGTCGATTCGTAAATAGTGCACGATCGCTGGCGGAATATTCAGATTCACTTTCGCTTCTTGAAATTGATAACGATCACAGAGCGTGTCTATCAGTGCACGCGAGCCCAAAAATTCTTCTCGCTTGTTCTTGGGCAAAATGGTTTTTGCTATGTCTTGCAATATTCGATATTCAAAGAACGACATAATGGCATTGTTTTTTGCCAGATCAAGCAACCTAGTCACGATGGCAGAGGTGGTTTCAGGTGTAAAGGCGTTAAAGGGCAAGCTGCAGACAATGAAATCATAGCTATCGGGCGGTACGTCAAAATCAAGAATGTCGACGCAAAAAACTTCTACACTGCTATTTTTGCGAAACTGATGTTTGAGATATTTGCCAAGCTGCGGGAAATATTCGACGACATCGCAGCTTTGATGGGGCTGCATCGTCGCGACGATGGCTCTGGTAATAGCGCCCGATCCTGCGCCCACTTCGAGAACGCGTGCGCCGTCGCTATTGATAAACCGCGTCATCGCAAGCGCTAAACGCTTAGAGCTTGGAGCAAATGCTCCAAGAATTCTGAAGGGATTTGTTTCGCCGTTCGGCATAAGCTATAACCGCATTTTTGGTCGATTTAAAAGTATTACCACCGAATAACCTGATACTCACTGGTCGCCAAAGCAAGCGGATTAACACTATGGTGCCGGAGGAGAGACTCGAACTCTCACGAGCCTGAGCTCACCGGATTTTGAGTCCGGCGCGTCTACCAATTCCACCACTCCGGCACGGTAGTGAGGCATTCATACCCGGTTGATAGATTTCGTCAAGGCATGCACATATCTTCCTAATGTGGAATTTTATGGAACTGCGCGTTCACAACTTGTCGCTTTCGACTGCAACCAAAACGTTGGTTGATGACGTCTCCTTTCATGTGCCAAGAAATTCCACGCTCGCGATCATTGGCCCGTCAGGCAGCGGTAAAACCACGCTTGTGCGCGGTATCATGGGCATCGCCGATGAACTCATCCAGTCTGGCCATGCACGGCGAGGCGATGGCAACCGGCATACCATGCGCTTTGGCTACATTCCGCAAGACATGTCGCTGTGGCCTCATCTTTCAGTGAAACAAACGCTCGAGCTCGCCGTGCATTTTTCACGACGTGCCAATGCGCATCAGAACGCGCGTACCTCGGTTATGCCCCTCATGCATGAGTGCGGACTGATGCATGTACAAGACCGCCTGCCAAAATTTCTTTCAGGTGGCGAAAAAAAGCGGCTCGCTCTTGCACGCGCGCTCGTGACGGCGCCCGACGTGCTGATCCTCGACGAGCCCTTTTCTGCGCTCGATGTCATTGCCAAGGGTGAATTATTTGCGCTCATCATCAACCTCAAAAACGACG
>CAZRSD010000274.1:0-2355 GCA_964602645.1 uncultured Myxococcales bacterium | reverse complement strand
AATTCAAGAAAGCGGCATCGCAGCTCGATGGCCTTGCGAACAAAGCTGAAACCGTCATGAAAGGCATCGCCGGATACTGGGCCGTGCAAGCATTGCAGAATTTTGTCACCAATACTGCAAATGCCATGGCTGAAGTGGGAAAGAGTGCCGAGTATCTTGGCATCACCGCTGAAGCGTTGCAGGAGCTTCAGTACGCCGCAGAAAAATCCGGCGTATCGATAGACGCATTGAACGATGCCATCAAAGAGATTCAAGTTCGTGCAACCGACGCAAAATCGGGACAAGGCGAAGCCGCCGAGGCGTTTAAGATGATCGGTTTGTCGAGCACCGATGCGGCAGGACGCATACGTGAACCATTGGAGTTGTTAGATGCCGTCGCCGACGGTCTCAAAGGGTTGCCAAGCCACAGTGAGCGGATTTGGATCGCTGACGCTATCTTTGGCGATGAAGGATCGACGGTCATAAAGATGCTCAAAGATGGCTCTTTGGGCCTGCAAAAGATGCGTCACGAGGCCAGAGCAGTAGGGCTCGTTTTAGATTCGGAAAGTTCGGCTAAAGCGGCACGCTTCAGCGCCTCGCTTAAACGTTTAAAAACTACTTCGCAGGCTACCGCCAATTCGTTCGTGCAAGGATTAATGCGTCCTTTGACGTGGCTTATGGAAAAAACTGCAGCGCTTGCGAATGCCTTTAATCAGCTTGAAGGAAGAGCATCAATTGTTCGCGTGACACTGTTGTCATTGAGCGGCATTGTCGGTGCTCTTGCCATCAAGGGCGGCATAATGCTTGCTGCGTTTTTGGCTCCCTTTACGCCGTTGATTGGCATCATCGCTGGTGTTGTTGCGGGCATCGTAGCCGTATCACTTGTCATTGAAGATCTTTACGTGGCCATAAAGGGTGGCGAATCGGCCATAGGCAGGGATGTGCAAAAGTGCATCGTCTTTTTTAAAGCGCTTGGAGACAGTGCAAAAGAAGCTTGGCACGCAATACCGAAGGTTATGAGCAATGCTTGGGCACGTGTTAAGCGAGAATTTCCCATTTTTACGTCGTGGTTCTCCGTAACATTGGCAAGAGTTGTTGATCTGGATGCGGTGAAAAGGAAAATTAATAGCTTTCGCCATTTGCTCTCAGCAAGTCTAGCGCTTGGCGGCGGTCCTATCGCTGACACGGCTCTTGATGCTTTCAAGCAAAAAATTGGTAATGGCCTCGATGCGATTAAAGATAGGCTCGCATCATTCGGTGAGTCGCTCACCAAAACGAGGGCAGCGTTAGGAAATCGACTGAACGGGATCGTCGACAGCATCGCACCAAGCAAGCTCGCACATCGATTTGCCGCTGGCATGACCTTCATACGAGAAAAGTTTGCAGCTCTTCCCGACGCACTCGCAACGATGGCAAATGCACTAAAGGAAAAGGTACATGATTTTTTGGCCGATCTTGTCCCCGACGCTATTAAGCAACGTATAGCCGCTGGTTTAAATTTCATCCAAGAGAAGTTTGCGGCGTTTCAGGAATGGATTACCGGGACGGCTGATGCGCTCAAACAGCGACTCGCCAATGTCTTCGACGGATTGATGCCGGACTTTTTAAAGAAGGGATTTTTGGCGACGATCAAGCACGTATCGGGTCCGGCTAGCAGCACACTTGAGTCACCAAATCTCAATGCGCGCTTAGCACCAACGCCGGCTAATGTCCTTCACCAAAATCGCGTCTCATCGAATCAAAGCGTCAACGTGGCCGTCAACGTAAAGTCCGGCGCCAATCCTCAAGAGATAGGCGCGGAGGTAGCGAAAGTTTTTAAGAAGGAATTCGAGCGCGAACGTTTCAACGCCTTCATGGGAGTTTCACAATATGCTGGATAAATTGATTCTAACGAGTTTACCGCTGTTATCGGGATGCACCTTTCTGCCTTTGGCTAAAGACACACCCTTCCAAATCAAGGCAGTGATCGAGGGAGAAATAAAGGGTCACAAAATTCATTGCGAAAAGACCATCGACCTTGCCGACGGCAAATGGGGTGTGATGTGCAATGTCGGCAACGATATGGACGTCAAATATCGTGTTAGGCCCATGAGCGACGAACTTACGCAAGTAGAGTTTGTCGTTGGTAAAGCTAAAGAAGGGCGTGAAAAGCTCATAGCCACACCGACATTGCTGGTTAAAAAGGCGCAAAGTGCGCGAACAGTCTCGACAACCAACACGAGCAGCATCACTGTGCTCGCGGAACGTGTTCGATGAGTGTGCGCGATGTCATATCGTTCTTCTATCCCGAACCAAAGGCGCGACTCGGTGAGATTGTTGTAGATGCTTTCCTCAATGAGACGCATACGTTCTCGTCGGAAATAACCGAGCATCCCA
>CAZRSD010000273.1:0-2382 GCA_964602645.1 uncultured Myxococcales bacterium | reverse complement strand
AAGAACGCGGACGTAATCAAGTCGCAATGTGAGTACTGCTAACTCAAGCTCGAAGCAAACTCGAAAATAATGTTGATAGCAAGATGAACGAATCGAATTCGTATCTTCAAAGTCAAATGCTCGGCACCAATACAAAAAGCCCGTCATTTTGCAATGACGGGCTTTTCTCTTTTACGCAATTTCGTATCGATTAGAAGCGATGACGAATACCAACTTGTACCGCACGTGCACCACCGCCAGGTGTTTCAGTGAAACCACCAGAAGCACTCGCCGCACCTAAAGCATATTGACCATCATTCTGGTTACGAATGCGACCAAAGACTGTGTAGACGTCAGTACGCTTGGACAAATTGTAGTCGTATCCAATCGCGATTTGAGTCACGTCACTGTTCGACACTGTGCGATCGTCTTGATGGCTATAGGAAGTCATGATGCGACCGTTACCCATTTTGTAGTGCATACCAAAGCTGTAGCTTGTTGCATCCAACTTGAAGTTCTTCGCTACAGTCGTACGGAACACACTAGTCCACGCGCCTACAACCGCGGCTGGCACACCAGCATTACGCAGACTTGGGCCGATTTCTTTGTCCCACGCATCGTAGAACACTGGTAACAAAATTGAGTTCTCGTTCTTCATGGCTTGATAGCCAGCAAAGAATTTGAAGTCGCCAGCGGAGTAAGAACCACCAGCAGTCGTCGTAATCAAACCAGTTGTGCCATCAGTATTTGTGCCTTTGTTGTAGCCAATACCTACATCAAAACCGTTCGCTTTGTATTTCACCATACCGGCGATGAATTTATCATCGAGACCAACATAACCAGAATTCTTGAAGCCATACATCAACGACGCCGCGATCCCACTTGGCAATTCAATACGGTATTGCATCGCTTTGTTGGAACGGATCGCCATACCGGAAGTCAACAGACCGCCTGTACCACCAGTAATGCCGCCCCAGCTGCCCGCCATACCACTCTCGAAAGTGTCGGCACCATTGAAAATCTCATAGGCTGGCGTGTACATACGACCTGCCAAGACCGCACCAACAGGAGTAATCAAACCCACCATTGCTGTACGATCAAACATGCCGCCATCTGGACCACCGCCTCGTGCCAACACATAGGTATTGGTTGCATTCACGTTGTACTTTGGTTGCAATGCTTCACGCACACCTTGAAGGGTTTGTGCAGCAGCACCTTTCAACACCGGATTGCCGAAATCAGGGAAGCTCATGCCCTTTGTCAAAGCATAACCTTGATAGTCGCTGATATTGCCAGCTTTATTGGCACCTGTATCCACTTCAACACGCGCTTCTAAGTTGAAAATGGCTTTGTAACCGCCGCCCATATCTTCAGTACCTTTGAAGCCCAAACGCGAACCGTCAGCAATACCACTGACCATTTTCGTTTGGTTGGCTTTACCATTGGAATTGAACTGAAGGCCTGCGTCCAAAATACCGTAAATGGTCACATTGGTCTGGGCCAAAACTGGCGCTGCAAAGCAAGTGGTCAACACTGCCGCCAACATTTTTAATTTCATTTTTTACTGTCCCCAATAAGAGTTCTTTTAAAACCGTGTTGAATCGAACGTACGTACTAATTTCATAGCTCAAAATATGACATTGATCGGGACTCTTGTATAGGATCTGAGGAAGCAAATCTGCGCTTGTCGCAAAAAAGCTACGTCCCATTTCACTAAAAATCAGAACATTTTTCAAAGAAAACAGAATCGTCGATTTCACTCTTATTTGCTTATATTTTGTTTAGAAAAAATGCTGGAGCGAGCATACCAATTCGATTTGATTGAAAGCGTTTATTTTCGAATAATTCTTCTAATTTTAGATGTCGTTTAATTGCACGTCGCGGTACAACGAAGCAGAATATTGGCTATAGTGGGCGCTCTAAATAGCACTATCGTTCGTTTAGCTTATTTAATAATTGACCAGGAGACAAAATGCGTCATCTCAAACTTTCTCTCACCATTCTTGCCGCAGCGGCAGTTACAGCCTGCGGTGGTGGCACTAGCAGCAGCTCAAAAGATCCTGCGCCAAAAATCACATTCTCTTCCCAAGTTACTTTCGGCGATAGCCTCAGTGACGTTGGCACCTACAAAGTTGGCACAATCGCTGCTCTAGGTGGAGGCAAATACACGGTCAATAGTGCTAGTGCGAAGAACTGGACTGAAATCGTTGCAGCAAACCTTGGCTTGCCTGCACCATGCGCAGCACAAACTGGCTTGGAAGGCTTGGCTTCACAAGGGTTCAACGTGCCAGTAAAAGTTAATGCAGGCTGCACGGGCTATGCACAAGGTGGTGCGCGCGTGACAAATCCGGTCGGACCTGGCAACAAAGCTTTAGGTGGTGCAAATGCAGTTTTGGGTCAGAC
>CAZRSD010000272.1:0-2407 GCA_964602645.1 uncultured Myxococcales bacterium | reverse complement strand
CCAATCCATGAGGTTGGCTGAATCTGCAAATGCATCGAGTGTAATCGTGCGCTCTGCAATGAGCAAGCCGCGAAGCCCTTCATGAGCGAGCGCCAAATATTCGGCATCAATCTCTGAGCGATCTGAATCCTGCAGCTCTCGATCGCCTTCACGAGTTTGCCAATGGGTGCACCGTGACAACAAAACGTCCGGCGCGCCCTTCACGAAGATCTTTACCTGGCGATCAATACGATGAAAGGTCGCCATGAATTTGAGAGTGGAGTCGAATGGTAGTTCGGCGATGCGTGGCAATTGCTCGCGTATCTCGGTCGGCGACGCTCCCGCCTTTTTTACGAGAACGAGTAAGGCTGCTTCCATAGGGTCACCGATAACTTTCCCGTCCTCGACCTGGCTGTCGTTGCAGACGACGAGGGGGGCTAAAAGCGCTGAGCAATCTGGAATTGGGCCGTTGTCCCTAGTGGCCTGAATCCAACCCTCGGCGGTATAGCCTTCGCCGGATACCGAAAATCGCGCCCTTTGGTAATAGAAGGCACGCACCGTCATTTGGTTGAGTGTGAGCGTACCCGTTTTATCGGAACAGATGACTGTCGTGCAGCCCAATGTCTCGACGCTCGCTAAACGTTTCACAATGGCTCGCTGTTGCGCCATCCTATGCATTCCCAAAGCAAGGGTTACTGTAACAACGACGGGCAAGCCCTCAGGCATGGCGGCGACGCCCAAAGCAATAGCTCCCAAAATGATTTTAGTGAGAGAATTCCCACGAAGCCATTCCAAAAAAGCCAATAAAACGACCAAGGTCAGAGCAATCATACCAAGACGTTTACCGAGGCTGTCGAGCTGAATCTGCAAAGGCGTGGGTGGCTCTTCGGTTGCGGCGAGTTCCACTGACAGACGGCCAATTTCCGTATGCGTACCAGTCGCGGTGACGATGAGCTCGGCTCGACCACGCGTCAACATCGTATTCATAAATGCCATATTGATGCGATCACCGATTGCGATGTTAGGGTCAGTCAGGGGTGAGGTTTGCTTGGCCACCGCATGCGACTCGCCGGTTAGTGCCGATTCATCCACCTCCACACCTGCGGCAACTATAAATCTGCCATCGGCCGGGACTTGATCGCCAGCCTCGAGCAGCACGACGTCTCCCGGCACAACTTCGTCGACAGGAATTTCAAGCTTGTTGCCATCGCGTCGCACGCGCGTTTTTGCAGGCAGCATGTTTTTCAAGACTGCTAAAGAGCGTTCGGCACGATATTCCTGAAAGAACCCCACCGTGGCGTTGACCAGGACAACAACCAATATGACGGTCGCGTCTTTTATATTGTCTATGAATGCCGCAAGAGCCGCGGCACCGATCAAGACGAATATCAGGATACTTTTAAATTGCCCGAGAAATACCGACAACGGCGATCGCGGCGGTGATTCAGACAATCGATTTGGGCCATATTGCCGATACTGATCGGTCGCCGTTTTGCTCGAGAGTCCGATGTCGACGCGCACACCAAGGATGCTCGCGACTTCTTCCGCGGGTTTTATGTGAGGCGATTGGATTGATACAGGAGCGACTAAGTGATTGCTTGTTGCTTTCCCCATAAACCCGTCCCCAGCTAATGGTTATTGTAAAAAACTTCAAGCCACTTGAAATCCGTGCTCCGCGCTTGGTGAATGTCCTCGAAGACACGGTTGTCACCCATTTCTGTCTTAAGGGTGTGAAAAAAGTTTTCTATCGGCCTTGTTTCACGCCGATTTGTGGCCACGAATCAGGTTTATCATTGCGGCCTTGAGCTAACCTCTTGTAAAAATCACTGTAATGACTACCTATAAACAATTACTTGAGCGCATGCCGTCCCCCCTGGACTTGCCGCTGGCTAACCCAACTTCCTGCCCCGATCCGAGAATTGCCGACGAGGAATCATCGCCCTATGCGTCGCCATTCGGTAATGACGCGCTCAGCAAGTTTAGCCGATGAGAGGCCATGCTTTTCATAGAGGCTCTCTGGCGTACCTGATTCACCGAATTCATCGTTGATGCCAAGGCGCACGAGAGGCGGATGATGTTGCGCCGTTACGGTTTCTGCAATCGCACTACCGAGGCCACCAATGATGGAATGATCTTCCACCGTGATCATGAGCTTGGTTTCATTGGCTGCCCTCAACACCGTCCCGTGATCGACGGGCTTAAGTGAGCTTGCGTTATATACGCGGGCCTGCACGCCGAGTGCTGCGATTTCGCGCGCGGCAATAACTGCGTGCTGCACGGTACCGCCGCTTGCAAACAACGCGATGTCATCGCCATTCTTGAGCATTGGGAAATGCCCTGGCTTAAATTGATAATCTGTCGCATGAACGCGCATGAGATCTTGGCGCGTAAGGCGCAGATAGGCTGGCTTTTTGCTCGTCACCAAATA
>CAZRSD010000271.1:0-2421 GCA_964602645.1 uncultured Myxococcales bacterium | reverse complement strand
TGGCAGCTGGTTTGTCTTTAACTTCAGCTTCGAATACTTCGCGCGCAACCTTCATATCTGATTCTTGAATATCTTCCTTGCGAAGAAACTTTGGGTTGGTAGCGGTGACGTGCATAGCAATATCGCGCGCAAGAGCTTTGAACTCGTCGTTATTGGCGACGAAATCGGTCTCGCAGTTGAGCTCAACGATAGCTCCCACCGTGCCCGTAGCATGAATATACGCCTGGACAGTTCCCGCACCGAAGGTACGATCGCCTTTTTTTGCAGCGAGCTCACCACTCTTTTTGCGCAAAATAACAAGCGCCTTTTCCATATCGCCCGCAGCCTCTTCGAGAGCTTTGCGACACTGCATCACCGAGATGCCAGTTTGATCACGGAGTGTTTTGACTTGTTCTGTTGAAATGGTTGACATAGTAGTTGTGTGAGGGGGTGTTGAAACGGAAAATTGTTTTGATAAACGTTCCTTGCGTACCTTCAGCGATTCATCTGACACCGCCGCTGGTGGCTGATCGTTTTTCTTTTTCTTCCACAAGAGGAATGGACTCAACATGGCATTACGCCTTTTTGCTCGACTGATAGGCTTTTACGACTTCATCAAGGAAGAAGGCGATACTTGCCTTTGATGCATCGTTACCAAGAATAGGATATTTGACCTCGCGAATATCACAATCCGATCCAGCGAGTGCTATAACGGGTACATTCATACCCTCGGCTTCCTTGATGGCAATCTTTTCACGACGAGGATCAATGACGAACAATGCATCAGGAATCTTTTTGAGGGAAACGATACCGTAGAACATCTTCTCCAACGAAGCAATCTCTTTGTCGATCAGCATGCGTTCGCGCTTGGTATATTTTGCAAGCTCACCTTTTTCACGATCAGAAACAAGCTTTTCAAAGCGATCAATGCGCTTCCTAATTTGGCCAAAATTGCTAAGGGTGCCACCAATCCAACGACCATCGATATATGGCATATTGATAGAAAGTGCAGCATTTTTGACAGCTGATGAAGCCTCTTTTTTGCCACCTACAAAGAGTATGGTCTTCCCTTCCTTGCCAAGTGCAGCGATGGCATGTTGCGCTTTTTCGAGGGTCTCAGCAGTCTTTTCGAGGTCAAAGATATCAGTTGAGTTCTTGGTACCAAAGATAAACGGGGTTGTGGTTGGGTGGCGGCGTGAGCGTCCAAGGCCAAAATGCGCGCCAGCGGCGAACATTGATTCTATACCCTTCTTGTTGCTGTTCTTGGTATCCATAGTGTGTGTTAACGTATCAAAATTATCTCAAAAAGTCAATTAAATCCTTGGTAAAATGATGCATGGCTTAATATTCCCTCATCGAAACTTGAGCATCAATCTTCTTGAGAAGATCGAGCACCACAGACACTACGATGAGGAGTGCCGTACCACCGATCGCCAATGATTGATTTGCGGTGAATGCCTGCATAATAAGTGGCAAGATAGCGATAATACCAAGGAAGAGCGCACCAACAAGAGTGATGCGGGTCACGATGGATGCCAAGTGGTCGCGAGTATGATCGCCTGGGCGAACACCAGGGATGAATGCGCCCGAACGCTGCAAGTTCTCTGAGATAAGCTTTGGATCGAAGGTGACGGCTGTATAGAAATAGGTAAAAGCAACTACCAAGAGGAAGTACAAAATACCATGAACCCAGGGGTTGCTAAAGAAGAGTGATGCTGATGCGCCCCAGCTCGCGATTGCTGGATGACTTGCCCACTTTGAGAGAGCCGTCGTGATGATCTGAGGGAACAGCAAGATAGACAAGGCGAAGATGATCGGAATAACACCTGCCTGGTTGAGACGCAATGGGAGATAGGTAGAAGCGCCTCCATAGACTTTGTTGCCTCGTACCTGCTTTGCATAAGTAACCGGAACGGAACGCTCTGCCTCGGTGACATAAACGACACCCGCAATAACGACAATGGCGACAATAAGTCCAGTGACATAAATAGGTATATCGGTCGGGCTATACTGATGGACAAGCTGTGTGATGCGGTTTGGCAATACAGAAATAATACCCGAGAAAATGATCAGCGATACACCGTTGCCAATGCCAAATTCTGAAATGAGTTCGCCAATCCACATAAGGAGAACTGATCCGGCAGTAATAACGATGATATTGATCGCGTAAGCAAATCCACCAAGATGAGGCAAGACATTTTGCGTCTGGAGCAAGGTCATGAAGCCAATCGCAGAAACCAATGCCAATGGTACCGAAAGGAGACGGGAGTAATGAGACAATTTGAGACGTCCTGCCTCTCCTTCATCATGCATGAGTGCCTTCCACTTTGGGAACATCATAGTGAGGAGCTGAATGACGATAGATGCGGTAATGAATGGACCAACACCAAGCATCACGATAGAAAGGTTTGAAAGACCTCCTCCCGAAAGGATATTGAGAAA
>CAZRSD010000270.1:0-2438 GCA_964602645.1 uncultured Myxococcales bacterium | reverse complement strand
ACGTACCCGGTGCTTTGTCCACAAGCGAAAACTCGGCTGTCGACGCATCAGCTGAGTTGACGAGAAATTTCTTCAGGTCGACTGAATATGGCTTATCTTCTTGCTCAACGAGCAGCGTGCCCATGGGCGCTATAATATCGGATCGTTGTCCCTCACCATAATGGACTGCGATTTTGCCGACGCGCTCCTGGCCATAACTATTCGTTACAACGAACCACACATATGGATGATTCGCATCGACCGCATCAATGGAGACCTGCAGTTTGTCGGCGTTTGCACCAAACAAACCGGTGATGCGCAAATCTTTAGCGCTCTGCATCTCAATCAAACGAACGAGCTCATTTTGTTTTGCTATATCATGTGACGCTGTCGACAACAGCACTTGCGGCAAATCAGATGCAGCGAGCCCGTCGATAATCGCGGGCCCCTCTTTCGACGATGCCCACTCTGGCCAAATTTGATCGAGCCACGCCGTCACCTTTTCACGGGTTGGCACGTAATTGGGGTCAGCGAGATAGTCGCTTAGGTCAACAAATATCTTTTCCTGCACGCCATTAGCCTGCACTATCGGCATGGGCAAAATTACTGGAGGTCGAGCAGGCTCAGGGTAACCCGAGATCCAACGGACGTATTGCACATACCAGGGCTTATCAAGTCCGCGCAGCCGCTTCAATCTGATGACATCTTCTGGTTTCACATTGGGATTGCTTGTGATCAGAAGGTCGATCGGATTGCCAGGCATCGAGGACAAAAGACCAAATAGTGCTGCGCTCAATATGGCCAGGATCGCGAGCATTTGAAGCCCGCGTTTGACGAGATACCACATTAGTTAGCCGCTCCCGCCCAATTATTTAAAGCTCCACTCATGAGCATTCCACGACACTGGTTGCAACATACCGGTTGGTTTCCAATTCTTCAAACCTTTCTTCGTCACGCTCACCTCGACGCGAAAGTAGAGCGGCAACGACGGAAGCTCTTCAGCAAAGAGGCTTTCAAATTCCTTGCCTATCGTGATGCGCTTTTGCTCGTCGAGTTCACGAGAGGCTAAACGCAACAATTCATCGGCTTTCTTGTTACACCAACCCGGTTGGTTTTGGCCTTGGAAATTATTTTTTGCATTGGGAATGTAGTCACAGCGCCATAACGTGTCGGAAACCTTCAACGGATCCTTCAGCCAGGCATACATCGAGAGGCCATCGTATTTTCTTTTGCGCATGGTTTCACCAAAGAAGACTTTGGCAGGCTCATTTTTGATCTGAATGTCAACGCCAATATCGCGCCACTGCGACTGCAAAAGTTGCTCAACGCGTTCGCGCGTCTTGTTACCCGACGTGGTCATGATGGTGAGCTTAAGCGGCACGCCATTCTTCTCACGAATTGTTTGGCCTTGCGGCAATTTCCACCCAGCCTCGTCGAGCAATTGCTTGGCCTTTGCTTGATCGAAGGGATATTTCTTGATGCTGTCATTGAAATACGGCGATTTTGGTGGCTCGGTTCCGTGAGCAACCGGCTGACGACCAAAAAAGAGCGAGTTTGCAATGCCCTCGCGATCGGCGCCGTGGGCTAGTGCGTAACGCACGCGCTTATCTTTTAAAATCTCGTTGTCGAGGTTAAAGTCCACGTGTTCCCACACCAAGCCTTCGGTATAATAAAAATCGAATTGCTGTTGGTGACGCTTTTCAAATTGCATCGCTTGATCAAGCGAGAGTCCTGTTGGAGAAATCGCATCCACCGTGCCTGACACAAGGTTCGATTCAAGCGTGTTGGTATCGGGAATTACGCGCCAGACAATCTCGTCAAAATTGCCGGCCAAAATACCTTTGGCCTTAGGATTCTTCTCAGCGATGATGTGTGAACCAGGTACCCATTCGCGAATGGTATACGCACCGGCAAGGGCCGGTGATTGACCAAAGCGAGACTTTTTGAGTTGCTCGGGCGCTTGGTTATACAGCGGCTCAACGAGATGCTTGGGTACTGCGTCGTGTGCGCGATAATTGTGGAAATAGGCATAGGGTTCCTTCCACGTCACAACAAGAGTACGTTTGTCATCGCCAAGCGCTTCCATTTTTTCGATTTTCTCATCGACACTGCGGTCAACGACTTCTTGATTAGGATCCATGGTGAGCTTGTGGGTGAACACGAAATCTTCAGCAGTCAGCGGTGTGCCGTCGGGCCAATTGAAATCTTCCTTAATGTGCCAGGTAGTTCGCATCTTGGTCACACCATTTTCGGTGAAGATCTCAAGCTGTCCATTTTCAGCCGATGGAATTTCTTTCGCTGCCCATGGGATGATGCGCCAGTTCTCGTCGAAATGAGTGAGCGTATAGTTACCCGCGCGCACCACCTCTTCTGATGCCATCATCTCTTTAAAGGGTATAAAGAGCGAATCGGGCTCTTGCGAAATACCGATGGTGATACTCTTCTTGGCGTTATGTGCA
>CAZRSD010000269.1:0-2454 GCA_964602645.1 uncultured Myxococcales bacterium | reverse complement strand
CAGAGCGAGCAGACGCTGTAGAACGTTCACATCACCAGACTCGATCTCTCGAAGAGTGGCTGACAGATCAATCTGGGCGTGCGTCAAAAACAATGTCTGCAAATCAGTTTGCAGAAACGCAGGCACCGTATTTGATGAAACGAGATTGAGATCATTTGCGATGCCGATCGTTTCGCGAAAGATCGCTTCGACATCATGAACGAGATCGTCGAGTGTCGCATTGACGCGATACCACTCAAGCATGGCGAATTCGCGGTGGTGAGATCGATCAAGCGGGTCGTCGCGAAAGACGCGAGCCATCTGATAGATTTTGTTCAGACCGAGCGCGAGCCCTTTCTTAAGCCATATTTCCGGTGATGTGTGCAATTGCAGGCCGCGATCACCAAGCAGTGCAGACATGGCAAAGATGGGATCGATGAAAGGATCGGGCGTATTGGCGCTCAACAAATACGGTGTCTCGAGCTCAATAAATCCCTGCTCATCAAGATATGCGCGAATGGCCGCGCGCGCGAGATGACGAAATCGAAGTATCGCGAGGTCTATTTTGGTTTTCATAAGCTGTTGTCAAAATTGGTGGCCAAGATCGGTTGGCGATCTGGCGCTTGGCGATTGAATGCGATCACCATGGCTTCAATGCTCTGGGCAAACTCAACCATATATTTCGGTGGCACGCCAATATTGCGCTCAAAGCGCTGCACAGCCGGATTCACGTAGTTACCATTCTTCTTCATGCCGAAGTGCAGATGGTAACCGGTGGCGAGCCCGGTCTTACCCACATAGCCGATCACCTGCCCCTGACTCACGCGCGCTCCCACGCGAACGCCTTTGGCCAAATGTGTCGCATGCAGATACTCTGTCTCATAGCCGTTCATATGACGGACTCTCACCCAATTACCATTGAAGGGGCTATAACCGGCATTAACCACCGCCCCACTAGCAACCGCCATGAATGGCGTGCCACGATTCGCGCCATAGTCCACACCATTGTGCGCTTTGAGTCGCTTTTGCACGGGGTGAAATCGCATACCGAAGCGAGAACTGATGGTCGCGAGTTTGAGCGGCGCCTTGAGAAATGCGCTCTTGAGTGATTTGCCCTCGTCGTCAAAGAACCCCGCAATCTGCCCATCCTTCGATTCGAAATAAAAACCGCGATAGCTTTTGCCGCCGCTTGCGTATTCCGCAGCAAGCACGCGCCCGTAACCAACAAATCGGCCCTCAGAAATGTTTTGCTCCACGATCATCTGATAGGTATCGCCATTGCGGGTGTCGCGATAGAAATCGAACTGCCAATTGAAAATGTCCGAAAAGCTATTCACCAACTGTGCGTCGCCATTATTGCTCAAGATAGCGCCGTAGATGTTGTTGCTGACCACGCCGTTTAGCAATTTATGTTCCTTGAAAACCTGCGGCCGATTAATGTTCACAGAAATATTTGACGTATCGCCTTCGATCATCTCGGCGCGAATGCGAAACGCCACGCCACTCTCGTCTTTTGAGAAGAGTTCTACTGCGTGCAAGCTTTGTGTCGAAGAAAAATTCTCTAAATTGCTAAAGCCACCAAGGCGCGTATTTGAGGCTTCGGTTTCGATCATCAAGGCATCGCCAGGTCGCAGCGATTTCAAATTAGCGGCTTTACCGATGGCGTTGGCAAATTTCTCGGCGACTTGAGGCGGCACCTGTATGCGGCGAAACGCGGAAAAGAGCGTCTCCCCTGGTTTGATTTCGTCATAGACGCGCATGCGGGTCGCATAGAAATCGTCAAAAAAGGACGTGGGTGTTTCAAAAACATCCACCGGGCTCACTTTAAAAATATCGGTCACCGAATCGTGAGCGTTATTGGGGGCTTTGATGAGCTTAATGCCAACTATTATCAACAATAACGAGAACAATCCTAAGACATAAATTGACTGCTTTTTAAACTTTCCGCGTTGCTTAAATCCTCGCCCGTGAGAATAACTTTGATCGACGTACATACTCATACCCACGCTTTTTTAAGAAAAAATTTCGCGCAATTCTCATTAGCAAAATAAGCCAAAAAATATTCTATTATGTATTTTTTACGCCGACAAATCGATTGCGCATATTTGAGCGGCGGTTGAACAACAACTCTCTTGACAGAGATGCTATAAGGTTTCAGCCTTTACGACAATTCAGAGGGAGTAAATAAACTATGAAACGCACTTTTCAACCAGGCAAACTGAAGCGCCTTCGTGTCCACGGTTTTTTGAGCAGAATGGCGACGAAGGACGGCCGTAAGGTTATCAATCGTCGACGAGCGAAGGGCCGCAAGCTTCTAGCACCAGTCGCGTACAAAAAATAGTTTTGACCAATTTGCATGACGAATTTGTCGCCGATGACGCTGTCAAAAGATAAGCGCTTACGGAAGCGGCGTGACTATTTGCGTGTCCAACGATTTGGTAACCGCTATTTTGGCCGCTTTATTGTTGCCGTTGC
>CAZRSD010000268.1:0-2473 GCA_964602645.1 uncultured Myxococcales bacterium | reverse complement strand
AACTTAGTTTGTCTATTTTTGTTTTGTGTTTATCCTTCTTTTGGAAATCTTTAAAAGTACAGTAAATAGCTTGCAGAACTTCGTCTTCTTTGATGTCGCCTACCACTACGAAACGCAGGTTTTGATCGACGATATAACGCTTATGCCACGCCACGAGATCGTCGCGCGTGATCGACGCGATTTCAGCGAAGGGGATGACTCCGACGCGATAGTCATTGTTGGTAAGCTGTCTTAAGAAACTGTTTTCAAGCGGCGTCCAAACCTTGTTTTCGGCTTCTTGATAGACAAGCGCAATTTGCCCTTTCACGCGTTTGACCACCGCGTCGCGGTATGCAGGATCGACGATGTAGGCTTTGGCGAGCTCAAGGGCAAATGGAAGATCACGATTTCTCGTGGCGATGCTTGCTTGCAAACGATCAGTCAAAACTGAAAGCGACATGGTGAAATATTTATCTTTAATGAGCTGCGTAATCGATGAGGGCTCATGCCTACCAAGGCCGCCTTCAAAGAGTGTCAGTTTGGCAAGGTTTCCGCGCGCCAGATCTTCTTTGCTCATGCCACCGTCGCCTTCATTGGTGAGAATCTCTATGCGAATCTCATCGGTTTTGAATTTCGTGGGCTTGAGAATGATCTCGATGCCATTGTTCAGGCGCACTTTGCTCGCGCCCAGCGCAGGTAATGGTTCACGCGCAAGCGCCTCGGCGACACATGCGTCGTTGTGATAAAGAAATGGCATGC
The DNA here is from genome assembly GCA_964602645.1 of uncultured Myxococcales bacterium. Lineage (GTDB taxonomy): Bacteria > Myxococcota > UBA727 > UBA727 > JABDBI01. The sequence continues at coordinate 1,735 of CAZRSD010000268.1, read as the reverse complement.
TCGGCGTTGCAACGACGGGATCAGGCTTTAGGTGCTTCGCTTCCTTCAAGAGATTGGCGAGGCGATTCTTGGTAGTTGGTCCTTCAGTAATCGCACCCAATGCGTAGAGGTAATGATGGCCCGAACCGAGCGCCTTTTTGAGTGCATCTTGGCTATCTTTGGCGGTAATGTTCGCAAGGATGGGTTCTATCGTCATGAGATACATTGCCGCATCGACCGCGCGTTCACTGCGGTAGATATGATTAATGATGCGATCGGTCCACGCGTCGGAATTGAGCGTTTGCTCCGTCACCACCGCCTGCTCGAGAGTATCGCGAAATACTGCCTTAGCCGCATTAAATGCGTTTTCATCAAAACCATTGTGTGCCCCATTGGCAAGCACACCGTACGCGTCGAGGAATTGTGCCTCAAGATCGCTTTCCATACTTGCCACGCTCAATACGAGCTCATAGACGCCGTCGTTAACGAAGGAGCCTTCCACGGCAGGCTCTCTGATTTGATTCGCCGTTTGCTGATACGTCGTTGTGATATTTTCTTGCACCATCGCGAGCGCGAGATCGAATGCGATCTTCTGCTTAAGGTGTTCTATTTTGTGGCTTGGTTTAGTGAGCGTTTTGGCTTGAATGCTAAATATGGTTTCGACATGCGCGAGATTGTCCTCGTGCACGGCAAAGAAAGGCGTGTCGTGGCTGGGGTTCGGCGAGTTAGGTTTTTTAGGCTTGCGACCCTTTGGCATGGAATCGAAGGTGCTTGCAATGAGTTTTTGCGGCTTAAGATCGCCAAAATCACCAACAATGACGACGCTCATGCTGTCAGGAGTATACCATTTGTCGTGAAATGATTTAAGCATGGCCGGCGTAAAGAGGGCTCGCGTCGCGCTGTAGCCGAGCACCGGACGTGATACATAAAATGTGTCGCTGTAGAGACTATTCATTAATTTTTTGGTTAACTTGGTTTGAGAATCATTGTATTCTCTTTCTTCGGCATCAATTATGTTTTTCTCTTTGGCGATGCTTTCTTCGCTGAAGGTGAGACCGTCGGCAAAGCTGCGCAATATGCCGAGTGCCGCTTGCATCGATGCGTGATCGCATGTTGGCAGATCGATCTTATACGTCGTGTGTTCGGGATACGTCTCGGCGTTGGCGTCGGGGCCTACTGCCATACCATGTTTTTGAAACCAATCGGCGAGGCTTTCACTGCCAGATATAGTGCGGTCATCAAAGGCAAGATGCTCAACAAAATGCGCCATGCCGAGCTCATTATCCTCTTCGACAAAACTGCCAATCGCCACGTTGAGGCGCACATAACAGCGCTCTTCTGGATCACGATTATTGAGGACATAGTAGCTGAGGCCGTTGGCAAGCTCGCCCAAGGCGATGCGCGATGACAACGGGATGTCGCCTTGATGATTATCTTGTCTCAGGTTGCGACTACAACCAACGAGTGATAAGAGCGCTGCGGCTTGGACGTAATGCTTAATTCTGGAAATGGTCACGTTGTTCTCCCGCTTGCGCCCAAATCTGCTTCGTCGCTTATTGTGCCAATTTTAGTAGACCTTTGGTTTCAAACTTGATTTTTTGTGGTTTAAGAGGAAACTTGAAATGGGTGTCTCCAGAATTTTTGGATTTCGAATATGGGTCACATGGTTATGGTTAGAAATTTACATTTGGCGCTAGTGATGGTTTTTTTATTGGGAAATTCTCTTAATGCTCAAGAAGCGGAAAATACCGTCGCT
>CAZRSD010000267.1:0-2473 GCA_964602645.1 uncultured Myxococcales bacterium | reverse complement strand
TTTTCGAGCACATAGCGAAGTGGCACGATGCGATTATTAACCTTAGCACCAATGCACTGCATGCCCACATCGGAGTGAATGGCGAAGGCAAGATCAACGGGCGTCGCACCACGCGGCAACTCGATCACGTCGCCACGCGGGGTGAACACATAAACTTCATCGGAAAAGAGATCAACTTTCACCGATTCAAGAAATTCATTCGGGTCGGTGAGATCACGTTGCCAATTCATCAATTGACGCAGCCACTGAAAGCTCTTCTCCGACGCTTCGTCGAGCGATAAGTGTGATTCGCCGTGAGCTTTATATTTCCAGTGTGCAGCAATACCTGATTCGGCCACTTCGTGCATGCGCTTGGTTCGAATCTGAATCTCGATGCGTTCGCCCTTTGGGCCTACCACCGACGTATGCAGCGAGCGGTAGCCGTTCGGCTTAGGCATGGCGATGTAATCTTTAAAGCGCCCGGGAATGGGGCGCCATTTGGCATGAATATTGCCGAGTGCCTCGTAGCATTGCCCAAGGGTATCGACCATAACGCGAAACGCGATCAGATCATGAATCTCGTCGAAGGCGAGCCCTTTGTCCATCATCTTGCGAAAAACCGACCACAAATGCTTTGGTCGACCTGAGACTTGATAATTCTTCATTTCCGCGTCGCGTAGGGTCTTTTCTAGTTCACGCAACACTTCGTCGATGAATTTCGCGCGTTCTTTTTTCGTCTTGCCGATCTTTTCGCGCAGATTGCGGTAGTCCCACGGCTTGATGTATTTGAAGCTCAGATCCTCAAGCTCAGCTTTAAGCCAGTTGATCCCGAGGCGATTTGACAGCGGTGCATAAATTTCCATCGTCTCCGTCGCGATGCGCTCCTGCTTTTCTGCGGGCATGTATTGTAGCGTGCGCATATTATGAAGACGATCGGCCAGTTTCACCAACAGCACGCGAATATCGCGTGACATGGCGACGAGCATTTTGCGAAAATTCTCGGCTTGCTTTTCTTCGCTGCTATGAAATTTTATTTGCGAAAGTTTGGTTACACCATCAACGAGATAGGCAATGTCATGACCAAAGACCGCTTCGATTTCGTCTTTGGTGGCCTCGGTATCTTCCACCGTATCGTGCAAAAGACCAGTGCAAATGCTCGCTTCGTCGAGCTTGAGCTCGGCGAGAATCTTGGCAACTTCGAGAGGATGGGAAAGATAAGGCTCGCCGCTCTTTCGCACTTGGCCGGCGTGATATTTCGCAGAACAAACGTAGGCCTTGCGAATCAGGTCGAGATCCGCCTGGGGGTGATAGGACTTAACCAAGTCTAATATATCACTGAGTTTTAACATTCGTCTCGGTAATCCCTAAGAGCCCTGTATTTCTATGCTTCCACCTTGGATTGGTAAAGCCTGCTCCAAGCTTTTCTTAAAAATGCCGCATTGCTCCTTATTCTTCAATGCGGTTATGTCGCTATTTGGTAACGTTCAACGCCGAGGCCATTATGATGGAACCCGTGCCAGCCGCGACGGTTATTGTTTGCAGAATAACCAAAAAGTGGCCCCATAAAATCCTGCTCCAGAAAAGAAGTGAGCGAGCTAAATTTTTGCCCGGTGCGCATGTGTTTCCCGGGGGCAGTCTCGAGGATCGTGATAGCGCATTTGCACAGATCCTCTCTCGAGATGCCGAACATCTCGCGCATCGAGCGGCGATCTTTGGTGCCGATGCGTCGACAACTGCGCGCTTCCTCGCGGGCGCCATACGAGAAACCTTCGAGGAGACAGGCTTTTCAATCGTGCGAGAACAGGGCAGCGCTAAGATAATCGCGGCAACCACGCTCGCTAGCATCATCAATAACCCCGAAGCGACTAGCCTCGCCCCTAGCCTTGCGTCGCTATGGCCGATCAGCTGGTGGATCACGCCACATGGCGAAACGCGCCGCTTCGACACCAGGTTTTTTCTCGCTTTAGTCGATGATGCGCCATTTCTTGATAATTTCGCGGTAAAAAATGCGGAAGGCATTTCAGATTATCGCTGGCTCAACCCAGACGAGGCCCTCGCCGCATACGCCGGCAAGAACATCTTTTTGGCCCCGCCCACCCGATCGATCCTTGAACGCATGGCCGCAACCACAAGCCTCGATGATTTTCTTAATTTTGTTGACCGGCCGCTTAAACCCATCAGACCATTCTTCATTGATGACGCACAGGGCAATAAAGTCCTCGTTTTACCAGGCGATCCCGCGCATGACGAGCGCGTGCGGCCACTCATGCTCATGCACACGCGCTATGCCTTCCCCTAGGAATGGGTTTAAAGCAAACGAGGCGAATCTCATCCGCTCAATTCTATCGCCCAAGCTTGTTTGACAAAAATATTTTTTGCGCTAAATCTAGCCATGCATTGGAGCCCTTGCTCCCTGAACTTGGTTAATGAAGGAAACGTACGTTATGGCAAATCACCCATCAGCTCTTAAGCGCCATCTTCAATCAGTGAAGAA
>CAZRSD010000266.1:0-2480 GCA_964602645.1 uncultured Myxococcales bacterium | reverse complement strand
TGGGATGCTCGGTTATTTCCGACGAGAACGTATGCGTCTCATTGAGGAAAGCATCGACGACGATCTCGCCGAGTCGCGCTGTGGGCTCGGGGTAGAAGAAAGATATGACGTCCCGAATGCCGCTCATCGAATACGTTCCGCAAGAACAGTGATGTTGCTCGTGTTAGTCGTTGAGACGGCCCGTGCACTCTGCGCCTTCTTAACGAGCACTGTCGGTGTGGCAATGAGCTTTTCACGCCCTTCCTTTGACTTACCAACGATAAACTCAACTTGCGTGAGTTCGTCGCTCATAGGACGAACACGATATTTGACGTCCATGTCATTGCCGACGTTGCACATCACTCCCCATTTGCCGTCTGCGAGGTCGATAGTTTTCTCACAATGAATTTTATGGCCTTTGATTTCGCCCTCGATCACCGCCTTGATTTGAAAGGGTGAGTCTTTGGCAAAAGGCAAAGAGGTACATCCCGATAAGAGAAACAAGTTCGTTAGAAACAATTTATCCAGCATATTGTGAAACCCCCATGAAGGCGTTGAAACGTTCGCGCTCGAATTCCTTCTTAAAAACTTTCGCTACCTCCGCACCAATCTCTTGAGGATTGGCACTGGACTTCACGTTGACCGCGACGTTCACGCTTTGATTGGATGAGACGCGATTTTGATGAAGGACGCTGGTCGGCGGCGGCGCTAAACGAGTGTTGAGATTTGGTGATTCAGGTGTGTTGCTAGCCGGACCCGATACATGCTTGATCGTCGCTAAAAATCCCTTCTTCACAAAGTCAGGCACGAGTCCGTCGAAGACATTGGCGAGTCGCTGTTTGAGCGCATCCGCTGTATCGGTAATCCAATCTTGAAACGCCGCAAACTTCTCTTGGATGAAATTGAGACTATCGGCTATACGTTGCTTAATAGCGTCGGGGATGAGCTCCGCAAAAAAATTGGCCACCCGATTCTTGATAGCCTGAGCGGTAGCAAAAACTGCTTCTCGAAATCCGGCAAACCTATCTTTGAGGAAATCCAAACTCGCGCTGATGTTGTGCTTCCATGAATCGGGAACAAGCGCATAGAAACTGTTTTGCAGGCGTGCTTTAAGCGTTGATACCGCATTGGTTAGTGAATCGAACGACACACCGTCGAAACAACTGCTAACCGCGGCATTAATCGATGCACCATTTTCCGCGAGCCAATCGCCAAACGAACCAAGTTTTTCCTTCGCTGCTCTAAAACCAAAAGCCATTTTTTCACCAAACGAAGTGAACGAAATATTGGCTACCGCTTGATCGAATGTCCTCGAACACCAATTGGCAAATGTGGCAAATTCCCGCTGTGCACTTTTCCACGCATCGGCAAAGCCCTTGCTGATTGATTGCCACACCGCCATCGCGTTCGCGGAAAGATCGTTGAAAAAGGCGATACACTTTTGCACATCCTTGCCGATAGCGGATTCGCCTCCGTGAAACGCAACCAATAGATCGTCGACGATGAGCGCAACGCTAACTATTGCCGCTGCAATTACACCAAAGAGAAGGAGCATCGGAGAAAAGGCAATAGCAACTTTGATTCCAGCAACGACGGCTTTAGCAGCAAATACCGCAAGCACACTGCCAAGGCTAAGCAAGGTCACCCGCACCAACGACGCTTTGCTGTCCATTTGATTGAAGGCAAATGACAACGCAGCGCATCGCTCCATCAACCATGAAAGCGGTGGCAAAAGGTTTTCTACAATCGCTCTTCCTATGCCCGATGCGAGATTCTTGAATTTGGCGAGCGCTTGATTAAATCGTGCCGCCTTGGCAATCGAATCGGACCCAAGTGTAAGTCCCAATGCTCGAGCTTCTTGCCGCATGTTCCGTAAACCCAAAGAGCCTTCTTTGAGCATTTTGAGCACCATCGATCCTTCATCACCAAAGATAGCGTCGGCGATCCAAATTCGCTCACTGTGGCTTGGCAACGCTTTAAGGCCATCGGCGACGGCATCCAAAAGTTCTAACGGTTCACGTATGCGCCCTGCTGCATCGGTGCTCGAAAGACCGAGCATCTTGAAGGCCTCGGCGGCTTCACCTTGGCCAGATTTAGCATCGGTTGCACGAACCTGAATTTCTTTGATAGCGTCGTTCAGCGCATCAACGGAGACGCCGGATTTCTCTGCCGCATACTGAAGCTCCTGCAACGCTTCGGTGGTGATGCCAAGATATTCGGCGGTCTTGCCCACTTCAGCCATGGCGTTTGCCGTGTTGGTGACAAAGTTCTGCAACGCTTGCACAGCCCAATAGCCGGCAATGGTCTTCATGACCGTTTCAGCTTTGTTTGCAAGGCCATCGAGTTGCGATACCGCTTTCTTGAATTGAACGGCGTTGGTGTTGATGGTGAAAAGTGCTTCGAGCTTGCGAACTATCATTAATCATTAACTCCGATCTAAAGAGAACTACAGCGCATCCCAACTTGCTAGTCAGAAAAATTAGCACCTAATTATGTCGAGC
>CAZRSD010000265.1:0-2498 GCA_964602645.1 uncultured Myxococcales bacterium | reverse complement strand
GCAGAACAAGCACGACGTTGGTTTATCAACACCTATCCTATGCTTGGAGCACTAGCCGCAAGTTTTAATCTCGTCGAGGATATTGCAATATGTCATCGGATGAACATCTCGCTTGCCGCGGTAAACGTTGCAGCCAGAGAAATATATATTAATCCTTCGGTCATTCTCAGCATGGAAGAATGGGTCTTTGTTTTGGCGCATGAGCTCTTGCACGTAGGCCTGCGCCACGACGAGCGTGCATTTGGTCGAGATCCGTATTTGTGGAATGTCGCCTGTGATTACGTCGTGAATGGATGGCTTGTGGAGATGGCGGTGGGCATAATGCCTGCCATTGGCGTGCTCTACGATGGCTCACTAAAGGGAGTCTCTGCCGAAGCTGTTTACGATACGTTGGCCACTGATTTACGTCGCGCGCGCAAATTAGCTACTTTTCGTGGCTACGGTCTTGGAGATATCATCGGCAACGCTTCGGGCTCTTTCATGAATGGCGTGTCTTTAGATGAATTTTGTCGACGCAGCCTATCACAAGGCCTCGAATATCATTTAGAGCAAAATCGTGGATTTTTACCTGCAAATCTGATCGAAGAAATTCGTTCTTTGGGCCAACCACCCATCCCCTGGGATGCGGAACTCGCTCTGTGGTTTCAAGATCATTTTCCGCCCCTTGAGCGAAGACGAAGTTATGCAAGACCTAGTCGTCGTTCATCCTCAACCCCTGATATTCCGCGTCCACAATGGTATTTTCCCCTCGAGCTATCGAAGGCGAGGACTTTTGGCGTAGTTCTCGATACGTCAGGCTCGATGAGTCGATCAGACTTAGGCTTAGCGCTCGGCGCTATTGCGAGCTATAGCTTGGCTAATGATGTGTATGCTGTGCGCGTAGTTTTTTGTGACGCGGCTGCTCATGACCAAGGATATATTTGTCCCACGACTATAGCCGGCACGGTGAAAGTGCACGGGCGCGGCGGGACTATTCTTCAGCCAGGCATAGATTTGCTCGACAATGCCAAAGACTTTCCCAAAGATGGACCCATTTTAGTGATCACCGATGGTTATTGCGAGCCGCTCAAGATTAGGCGTTCCCACGCCTTTCTGCTGCCAGAGGGCTGCAACTTGCCCTTTGTTCCGAAAGGAAATGTATTTCGCATGAAAATCTAAAAGGATCGTATTAAAAAAGCACAAGCAGAAAGATGTTGCGCAGATGTGTATGGGTTTACCGAATCGTCTGTCAGTCATTATGTTCAAGCTTATAAAATCGACGGCGAATCCAGTTTGCTCTATCGAAAGCGAGGTCGTAAGCCACAGACTTGTTCTAAGCTTCCCGCAAAAGATGAACTCGATATTCAGGGGGCTATTTGTAAAAAAACACCTGATGTTCTTGGCTTGCCCAACTTGGAGGTTCATCATGCCAAGAAAATAGCGGAATGGCTGCATGCGAATATCGGGATTTTCTTTTTGCCGCCGTACTGCCCAGAAATGAATCCACAACAGTTAGTCAATCAAGAGCCGCTTAATTATAACAATTTATCGCCGGAGTAATGGAAGCTCTTTGGCGCGCATTCATGAGTGATAAAGCTTTCGAAGAAGCGATGAAAATTCTTTGGATCTTTTTCGCTAGCAAGCCAGTTTGGGACAATTTTATTTAAATGGAAATTTTTGTACGTACCGTCGGTATTCTTCTCAAGGCACCCGAGTGTCGGTGCCGATTGAGGGTAGTCGAGGGGAAACGCTGCCGCGATATCAACCTTGGGGCCAAAATTAAAAATGTAAAATGGTGTATTTGCTGTCGGGGTGGTGAGCGAGCGCAGCCCTAAATTGTCGAGCGACAAATCCTTCCGTGCGTCGACAACATGGCACTGGCTAACAATATTTGATTCCACTTTTTGATAGGCGTTGCCAACTGACGAGTACGTTTCGATCGTGGACGCAACGACGACAAGCTTGCCACGCTCTTTCACGTAAAAACTAATTTTCGCATCATCACTGAGTTTAACTTCGTGCTCCTTGATGACAGCCATGGTCTGTGCACCCATCGTTACGATACCGAGTATGTATACCTTTTGTTGTGGATTTAAGTCGAAATGGGCATCAATATTCTTTTCGTTGCTGCCATAGATATGGCTCAGGGTGCCGGGGCTTGAATGAACGACGCCAAACAAGGTTTTGAGCGGGTATTTGTTGTCATCAACATAGGCAGCTGCAATTTTCGCGTTTCTATCTAGGTTATCGCCGGGGGAATAGCCATCTGCCTTCGAAGCATAGTCGTAGAGAAAATATTTGATGTTTGCCACGTTGTTTTTGATCGTGCCAAAGATTAAGCCTCCGCGCATGGGCGCAACTAGGGCGAGATTGCGGTTGATACTCGCGAGTACATCAGTTGCGATGGTAATTTTTCCAACGGTGCCGTCGTTGTTATCGCTATCGTCTTGGTCGGTCGTGTTGTCGCCGAATTTCGGGAATCCAATATGACAGCCACAGACCTGGGCGAGTAGCGCAAT
>CAZRSD010000264.1:0-2537 GCA_964602645.1 uncultured Myxococcales bacterium | reverse complement strand
CTAGAATAGGAGAGACATAGGTGGACTGTGTCTCTTTTTATTTCGTGATGAAAGTGCAAGCTGTGCAAAGGTCGGCCAGGGCTTAGTTACCGATGGCGTCGTTTTTTTCCTAAAATGTCTAGGGCAGCTGTTGATATTTTTTCGCGTGACAGTGTTTTTTAAGACAGCCTTCTCAGACTACCTCTAGATTCAGGGAAACCTATGCGTGCTTTCTGCAGGTTATTGCTCATTGCTCTAGCGCCGTTCGTGTTTAGTCTCCTTGGTTGTCGTCTTAGCAGCGCCGAACTTAGAAACAACTCACGCGGTAAATATAGTCGAGCAGCGACATGTGCCGATATACCAGCAAACGATGTAGAGGGCTGCTCGGCAAAGGATGCGAGCGAAGAAGTGTGCGCCTACAATTTTTCTACGGGCACCTGCATTGAAGCGCCGCAGGAACGGTCTTGGCCTGAACAAGCCGTAGCGGCAGGATCAGACTACGTCTGTGCCATTAATAGCAACGGCAAGGCTATTCGCTGCTTCTCAACCGGCGAAGCGGGTGGAACCGCACTAACAGATAACTACCCGGCTGTAAGCGGTACTTGGCAAACAGTTTCGGCAGTTGGGCATGGACATGCTTATGAAATGCTCACCGCAACCAATAGCAGCGGGCAGATTTTCTCTGCTGGCCAAGATGGGCGTACGCATAAGGATATGCAGCGTTGGACCGATTTCTCATCGGATTCACGCATGGCTTTTGCAACGTTCAATGGTGAAGTTCGTTGTTCTGTCAACTCACCGCATGGAACTCTTGAGTGCAAGAAAGCATCTTACTCTGATACAGTGTTGCCGCAAGGATTAATCCGTCCACTTTTAGTTGCGTACGAATATGTGAACTTTTGCGTTATCGACGATAAGTTTGCCCTCCAGTGCTTTGGGCCAGTCGCCACTCAAGATCCTTTTCAAAGCGGCATCCCTAAAGGACAGATTGAGCGGGTAGCGCTGACACCTGGAGGGCCTCATGCATGCGCGATCAAATGGTCTGACAATAAGCTCATGTGCTGGAGTGAAGTTAATAATGCTTTGTCCTCGGTGATCAATAATGTGCCCAAAGATGTGGAAGCTCGCTCTATTGCGGTTTCTCAAGATTTTGCTCTTGCTATCGATAGAAGTGGCAAGCTTCATTGGTGGGGAAACGCGTCGAATGCCGACGCTGCCTTGGTGCGCGATGACATTTTGGCATTAGGCCACAAAGCTATGCGGGCAGTTGTCGCTGGCGATAAATTTGCCTGTGCAGTAAGCAAAGAAGACGACGAGCTAATCTGTTTCGGCAGCGCTGGGCTCAAGGCTAGTTTGGCCACGTACGGAAAGTTCATCGTAAAGAAGATTGCAGATATCAGGTTTGCCGCCGAATGACATCGCCGTTTTTGCCGTAGTGCGGCGCTATCGAGGAGATACGCCCCTCGTTGCGCATGATTTAATCAGGCTTTGACACAACTTTCTCATCGCGATACCGAGATAGCTGAATTCTTCTTCGAATGACGCATTTAAAAAAAGGGTCGCCACCATGCGCTATACGCCACGAGAAATAGAGCCAAAATGGCAACAAAAATGGGAGTCGAGCAACATATTTGCAACACCCCACGAGCTCGCTTTGCTCAAGGACAAACCCAAGTATTATGCGCTTGATATGTTTCCCTATCCATCAGGTGCGGGTCTGCACGTGGGGCATCCTGAAGGCTACACCGCAACCGACGTCGTAGCGCGCTACAAGCGCATGAAGGGCTTTAACGTTCTTCACGTCATGGGTTGGGATGCCTTCGGTTTGCCGGCGGAACGCGCGGCCATGCGCGAAGGGATCCACCCGGCGATTATCACCAAACGCAATATCGACAATTTTCGCGGCCAAATAAAGCGCCTGGGTTTCTATTACGATTGGTCCCGCGAAATAAGCACGAGCGATGAAAGCTATTATCGCTGGACCCAATGGATCTTTTTGAAGCTCTATGAACGTGGTCTTGCGTATCTTGCCGACGTCAATGTTAACTGGTGTCCCGCGCTCAAAACTGTTTTAGCCAACGAAGAAGTCAAAGACGGCCGCTATGTAGAAACCGGTGACCTTGTCGAAAAGCGCCTGATGCGTCAATGGATGCTCAAGATCACCGCCTATGCGGAGCGTTTGCTCGTCGATCTCGATGACGTTGATTGGCCTGAAAGTGTCAAAGAAATGCAGCGCAATTGGATCGGCAAGTCAGAAGGCGCGCTGATCTCATTTCCCTTGAGCGGGTCAAACGACGCTATTGAAGTCTATTCAACGAGACCGGATACGATCTTCGGTGCAACGTTTTTGGTTCTTGCCCCAGAGCACAGGCTTGCAAAATTTCTGCTCGTCGGCACCGAGCGCGAAAAGGCGCTCGCCTACATCGAAACTACGGCAAAAAAATCTGAAGCAACACGGCTCGACGCAACAAAGACCAAGACCGGCGTTTTTACCGGAAGCTATGCGGCGCACCCATTCACCAAAGCACCAGTTCCCATCTATCTTGCAGATTATGTAC
>CAZRSD010000263.1:0-2562 GCA_964602645.1 uncultured Myxococcales bacterium | reverse complement strand
CGTGGCCGCCGACGGTGAAGTGATTATCGTCGATGAATTTACTGGTCGACTGCTCAAGGGCAGGCGCTACAACGAAGGTCTGCATCAGGCAATTGAAGCAAAAGAATCGGTCACCGTCCAGGAAGAGTCGATGACCCTGGCAACTATCTCGTTCCAAAATCTCTTCCGGCTGTATAAAAAGCTAGCTGGAATGACCGGTACAGCAGCTACCGAAAAAGAAGAGTTTCATCAGATCTATAAACTCGATGTTGTCGAAATCCCAACCAATAAACCGGTCGTACGAAAAGATCTCGCCGATAAAATTTACAAAACTGAAAAAGCCAAGTTCCGCGCCGTCACTGAAAAAGTTAAAGAGCTACACGAGAAGGGACAGCCGGTCTTGGTCGGAACGTCCAGCATTGAACGCAACGAAGTGTTGAGCGGCCTTTTCAAAAAAGCCAATATTCCACACCAGGTTTTAAATGCCAAAAATAACGAGCGCGAAGCCAGAATTATCATGGATGCTGGCAAGAAGGGCGCCGTTACGATCGCCACTAACATAGCTGGTCGTGGTACGGACATTAAGCTAACGGGTGACACCGTCGAATTGGGTGGGCTCTACGTGATCGGTAGCGAGCGCAACGAGTCGCGCCGTGTCGACAACCAGTTTCGGGGTCGTTCGGGTCGCCAAGGCGATCCGGGAACGACGCAGTTTTATGTTAGCTGCGAAGATGATTTGATGCGAATTTTTGCGGGTGAGCGAATTGCACAATTAATGGATAGGCTAAAAGTTGATGAAGATACCCCGCTTGAGAATCGCTTTGTCTCACGGAGCCTTGAGGGTGCGCAAAAGAAGGTCGAAGGCTTTAATTACGACTCGCGAAAAAACGTAGTCCAGTACGACGATGTGATGAATCGTCACCGCCGCGCGGTCTATGGGATGCGCCGCGCTTTGCTCGAAGACAAAGATATTTCTACCAAAATCAAAGAGCTTATCGCCGAAGAGGCCAAGACTCTAGCGGCACTGCCCGGTACCGATACGGACTATGAAGCGTTGATCACTGCTGTTTTCCCATTTGATGAACATACGCTCGACCGTCTTTTTGATGCTGAGGCTGACCGTTTCGAGCAAGTGCTCGTCACTGAGGCAGAGGAACTGTATGATTCTCGTGAGATTGTTTTTACGCCTGAAGTGATGCGAGAAGTTGAGCGCGATGTGTACTTCCAGGTTCTCGATGATCTGTGGATGAAACATCTTGAAAACATGGGGCATTTGCGTGAGGGTATCCACTGGCATAGCGTCGGCCAGCGCGATCCGCTTGTCGAATATCGACGCCAGGCACAACTTCTTTATGATCAGCTGCAGGCAGATTTGCGTCATGAAACGCTGCGTGCGCTATTTCATGCGGCACCACTCGATGCAGATGATTTACTGACACCAACCGAAACCGAACTCACACGCGCCGCTCGTAGCTCAGTCAATAATGCCGATCAAATTACAGAAGCGGAAGTTGTGCATGAGGAAGATTTTAAGTCGAAAGCAAAAACACCGACCGTAAAGTCGCCGCACAAGACTCGCGCTAAAGCGCGCAAAATGGAACGCAAGCGCCGCGCGAAAGGAAAAAAGCGACACTAATGCTCAGGCACGTCGTTTCTGAAATAAAGCTAAAAAATGGCGCTCAAGGGCTCTTAATAGACGTACCCGATGCATCGGTTATGAGCGTACGCATTAACTTTAGGGCTGGTGATGTCTATGGTCCGAGTGAGAAAAAGTGGGAAACAGCCCACATTATGGAACATTTATCACTCGGTGCTAACAACGGCTTTGCATCGTCGCGTGAGTTTCAGGCAGTGCTTGACCAAAACGGTGCCTATTCAAATGCCACAACCGCGCAGAGCGAAATGACGTATGAAGGCGAGTGTGCCGACTTCGAATGGCAACGCTTTTTAGAGTTATTCATCGGTGCAATCGCCGCACCAAAATTTTTGGAGCATGAATTTACTGCCGAGAAAGGCAATGTCCACGAAGAGCTTGTTGGTCGTGGCAATAACCATGCATCGCGGCTTGGCCTTGAGATGGCCAAGCGCTATGGTTTCAAATTCAAAACCTGGCAGGACCGTGTCGAACTCATGAAGCATGTGACGCTTCAGGATGTTAAAAATCACTACGCGCGGACGCACCATGCCGAAAACATGCGCTTTGTTATTGCCGGCAGGCTACGTGGTCGGAAGAAGACGATTCGCTCGCTTCTTGAAGGCATGCCACTCGCGAGCAACGCCAAAACGGGTCGACTACCTTTACTCACGGAAACAGCCACAAAGCTGCCAGAGATTGTTTACATTGCAAATGAGACGGTGCCAAATGCGTATTTTTATATCGATACCTATATTAACCGCGAATTACCACTGAGCGATTTATACGCACTCGGTGTTCTCGGCACTATGCTAACCGACACACTTCACTCCAAGATTTTGGGCGAGGCACGCGAAAAAGGGTTGATCTACTATTTATCGAGCGATTCGTATCGTACACCTGGCTGCTCGTCGTGGTGGTTTGGTTCACAAATTAGCGAAGAGCAGCTG
>CAZRSD010000262.1:0-2585 GCA_964602645.1 uncultured Myxococcales bacterium | reverse complement strand
TCGATAATCTATGCGTTAACCAAACGTATCCTTGAGCAAAAAATTCCAACACCGCTCGTGAGCAAGGAAATCCTCGCGCTCGACGTAGGCGCGTTGGTTGCGGGGACGACGCTGCGCGGGCAATTTGAAGAGCGCATGAAGAAGGTGCTCAAAGAGCTCGCTGACAAAAAGGGGCACTACATTCTTTTCATCCGCGATCTCAGCACGCTTGCGGGTGCGGGTGGCGATGGCGCTTCGGATGCGGCTAATCTCTTAAAGCCGAGTCTCTCACGTGGCGTGATTCAACTGATCGGCTTAGTAACGCCGGATGCCTACAAAAAGCGCATCGAGGCTGATCCGTCATTTGAACGCTACTTTCAGCCGATTTGGATTATGCCGCCGAGCCAAGACGATTGCGTCGATATTTTGCGCGGACTCAAAGAACGTTATGAGCAATTTCACGGCGTGTTTATCGAGGACGATGCGATTGTTGCATCCGTAGAGTTGGGCGCTCGACATTTGACGGGTCGCGTATTGCCTGAACTTGCGCTCGACATACTCGATGAAGCATGCTCCCGCCACCGCATTGTCATTGATACGCGTCCGGCGGCGTTGACTGAGCTCGACAACAAATTGAAGAGCGCGCTTGTCCTCGATGAAAAGAAGAAGCAAAAGGCTCGTGGCGAAACATCGGTATCGAAGGCGGTTACTCGGCTTAAAGATGAACTGAAGCAGAAGTCCGAAAGCTATGAACGCGAGATGGCTATCATCGAATCCATGCGCGCGCTCAAGGGCGAAATCTTATTGCTGAAGCGAAAAATCCCCTGTGCTGACGACAAAGAGCGCACCAATGGTCGCACGCTTGCTGACCTAACCACCGAGCTGCAAAAGCGCGAAGCGGAATTGCTTGCGCTTAAGAAGAAAGATCGTCTCATCGATCCTTGGGTGAAGCGCGACGATATTGCTGTCGTGATTTCGCAAGAGACCGGCATTCCGGTCAAGAAGATGATGCAATCGGAGCGCGAGAAATTAAGCCGCATGGAAGAGCATCTTGGCGCGAGTGTCATTGGGCAAGCTGAAGCGATCAAGGCTGTTTCTAACGCTATTCGTCGTGCGCGTGTTGGTCTTAAAGATCTTAAACGCCCCATCGGGAGCTTTTTATTCTTAGGCCCAACTGGTGTTGGTAAGACGGAACTCGCGCGAACGCTTACTAATTTTCTGTTTGACGACGAGCGCGCCATGATTCGTTTTGATATGTCAGAATTCATGGAACGCCATAGTGTCGCGCGTTTGATCGGAGCACCTCCTGGTTATCAAGGCTCCGAAGAAGGCGGACAACTTACCGAGAAGGTACGCCGCAAACCCTATTCGGTGGTGCTGTTCGACGAAATTGAAAAGGCCCACACCGACGTGCTTAACGTGTTGCTGCAAGTGCTCGACGATGGACGGTTGACCGACAGCAAAGGGCATCTCGTCAATTTCTCAAATACCGTCGTCATCATGACATCAAATGTTGGCTCCGATATCATGTTGCGCGAAGATCTCGCCAATGATCGGGCCACGCAAAAAGATCTCATCATGCAACGTTTGCTTGGCTATCTGCGACCCGAGCTCATCAATCGTATCGACGAGATCGTGATTTTTAATGCCATCGACAAAAAAGGTATCACGGGCATAGCGAGCCTGATGCTCAAAAGCCTCGTCGATCGCTTGAAGTTAGAGGGCTATGAACTGATCATTGGCGATGCGGTAGAGCAACTCGTTATCAGAGCTGGCTACAGCCGCGAATTTGGTGCGCGTCCGCTTAAGCGCGCAATTCAACGGCTCATGGAAAATCCATTGGCGATGGCGATCGTGCAAGATGGTTTCGCGAAGGGTGATCACATCGAAGCATTTGTTGATGGCGACGTTGTTGGCTTTCGCCGTGCGCTTGATTCCTGACGTGATTTTTCCGCTCATGTGGTAGCTATAACCAAGATTGACCTTTTATACAGGTGTGGCAGCAAGTTATCGTCGCGGAACATATTCAACAAAAAATTCGGCGCGATCGGCCAACACATCATCGTGATACGCGTTCACCGCGAACTTGAAAATCTGACGCGTAAAAGGCTCGCGCTTAAAAGATATTTTCAGCGTCTGCAAGTTTTCGAGGGTATCGCGCGCATTGACGGTAAATTCTTTTGGCGCAATATCGATTTGTTCATCGAACGCGGTGACCTTCACGGTGGCGCTCTTGCCGCCGACATTCTTGATTTCTACATGCAAGCCTGATGGCTCGTCGCGAAGGTACACGAAATAGCTTTGCTCGAGTTTAAGAATGGTTTCGTCGGAAGAATGCGCCAAAAACCTTAGGGCGTCTGCAAGATCGAGTGCTACGCGATCGCATCGTGGTGTGTTATGGTCGCAACATAGCTCGCGACAGCGCTCGTCGTCGTTGCAGTATTGTTCACACGAAAGTTCTTGTCCCGATCGCAAAAGCACATAGCGTGCTTCTTCAAAACTGAGATCAGGACGCATTGCTTTGAGAAGCGCGATCGATCCTGCGGTGTAGGCTGCTGCGATTGAGGTGCCGGTGATCGACTTCAAACCATTTGGATAGGCAATAT
>CAZRSD010000261.1:0-2630 GCA_964602645.1 uncultured Myxococcales bacterium | reverse complement strand
GTTCAATTCTGTCGACCACCGAGCGGAGCAGCTTGCTTGCACTGCCGGACGGCAAGGACGAATTGATTCGTCACTACGCATTCAATGATAGTGATCTTGCAGTCATTCGCCAGCGTTGTGGTCCTGCAAACCGGTTGGGCTTTGCTATTTAGCTTTGTTACATGCGCTAGCCTGGCATGATTCTTAGCCACAAGCGCCTTGGGTAGCCTCGGAAAGCCTGTAGATGAAACACTACTGAAGCACCTGTCGCCACTTGGATGGGAACACATCAATTTGGCAGGCGACTATTTGTGGCACAGTAGCACCAAGATCGGTGCCGGAAAATTCAGGCCTTTGCGACCAATATTGCCTTAACGTACTTTAAGTTCCGAATTCTGAGACGACCCCATAAACACAATTTTTTATATACTCTGCGCAGGCTGTGCCTGGGACATGTTGCCAAAGGACTTTCCACCCAAATCGACAGTGTTTTACTATTTCAACGCCTGGAGACAAGATAGGACATGGAAGAAGCTCAATGATATTGTCCGATGCCAGGTGCACACGATGGTAGGCCGAAAGCGCGCATCCAGCCAGAACCGGAGGCAGAGAACCCCTTGGGGATTACCAGCTCTACGACGTTTATTGGCTTCGCCTCAGCAGAACCCACCTGCAACATCTTGATGGGCAATGCTCCTTCTGTTTTGTCTTGGCGAGCCAGTAATAACGTGCCCTATCACCGATCTTATTGCGTAAACAAAAAGCGCTTATCGTTTCGTTTGAACGTTGATATTCCGCTATTAGACGAAACCATTCGTCCCGCGTACGACCGGCCATATACTTCTCCTCTCAAGAACGAGCTGAGAATGTACGACTGCGCAATTGTCAATCATAGGTGTCGGCGATGGGACGCTTACCCTTCTACAACAAATTGAGCTGAGATTTGAGGGAAGGCCGTGACCGTTTATCTACCGCTTGCATGCCTCTAAATGAGATGGCCATAGATTCCGTGGTCATCAACAGATATGAATTGGGCATCGAAATTTAGATCTCAACAATTTTGACGCACTACCGAATAACAAAGCGCCCATTAGATTTTGGGCGCTCTTTTTAAACCAATGACGGCGAATCAGATTAATAGCGACGAGCTATTACCACTTCTTCTTGCCGTCATTGCCTTTCTTATCAGAGTGTTTTTCACCTTGATGCTTGTCGCCACCTTGCTTTGGTTGGCCGCTAGAGCCGCCGCCACCGCTTGGGCCACCTTTGCCTGAAGGTGCTTTTTGAATTTTTTTATCTTGTACTTTTTCTGCCATATGCTCTCCTTTATCGACTAGACTACCCGGATGCCCGTCGCACGCGGCATACGGTTGCATCGAAGGGCTATTCGAGATCGTACAGGAGCGCTAAAAAAATCGCATCATTTTTTGAATATATTTGCATTTGACGTATCCCCGAAAATTCGATCCGAACTTGTCGTCTTATGCCAAAAACCCCTAAAAGGGGCGCTTATCAAACCCTGCTATTTTACCCAGCACAACTGTCTAGTTTTTTGGGTCCATCTCCACCTAGCAGGTCATTGATGCGAAACGCGTATTCCGTGTTCTTGTCAAAGCAAAATTCAATTTTCGGTGTGCGGCGCAAATTGAGCTTTTGCGAAATCTCATAACGAAATTCGCTTTGATGCTCCTTCAATGCCGACGCAGCCTGATCTTCCGAGACCGCAGCGCCAAATATCGAATAAAACACGCGAGCCGTTGCAAAGTCTTTTGTCACATCGACTCGATTGACCGTCACCATGGCGTTTGGAACTATTGATTGCTCACGCATAAGCTTCTCGGTCACTACTTTCCGAATCGCTTCACTCATTCTTTCTTTTCTAAAGGTTGGCATGTAGATTCCTTGGACCGCGTTAACCGTGAACGGCGGCCCTTCTATTTAAACTGCGGGAGTCGCTGATTGCAGCTCTTTGTCGTTCTTTTTCTCTTCGACACTCAATGCTTCAGACAGCTTCGCTTCAACTTCTTTAAGCTCGAAGCATTCAACAATATCGCCTTCTTGCACGTCGCCAAAACCGTCGAGACCGATACCGCATTCGTAACCGGCACTAACTTCTTTAACATCGTCTTTAAAGCGCTTAAGGCTGCCGATATTGCCGACAAACAAATCTTGATTCTTACGCTTAAGGCGTACCTTCGCCGAGCGAACAATCTTGCCGTCTAAAACGTAACATCCAGCGATCTTGCCATGCTTCGACACCTGAATGATCATGCGCACTTCAGCTTTACCGAGGTAGCGTTCTTCAAACAATGGCGAGAGCAAGCCGGCCATTGCCTTACGAACCTCATCGAGGGCTTCGTAGATGACTGAGTAGTAACGAACGTCGATCTTTTCTTGTTGCGCAAGGGCTTGTGCCTTACCATCGGCTTTGATGTTAAAGCCGATGATGATAGCACCCGACGCCATCGCGAGGTTCACGTTACTTTCGGTAATGGTACCCACACCGGAGTGAACGATTTCAACTTTAACTTCCTTGGTGGAAAGATTTTGCAGCGACGCCGTCAATGCTTCTGCAGAACCATAGACATCGGCTTTAACCACGAGCCGCAAGACCTTAGCGGCTTCAGTCGGTGCTTGCGACAAAAAGGTCT
>CAZRSD010000260.1:0-2631 GCA_964602645.1 uncultured Myxococcales bacterium | reverse complement strand
TTCACGCCCTTTTCATTCATGCCGGGTATGACTAGCAAGTTGGGAAGCGCTGTAATTATTTCGACCGCTTAAAAGATTTGAGCGCGGTAAGCGACGAGGCCAATACCAACTGGTACCATGCCGCATTTACGCAGCTACAACTCCTGCGTGAGCGTGCCCATCGCAAACCATTTTGCGTCTACGAAGGGCAGTATGATTATCTTTACGAAGAAAACCCACAAGACAAAACCCAAATCATGGCCACGCCGCTATCCAAGCACAGCAGTTGGATCATGAACACGATCAATCGCACGCTTAAATGGCCCACCAAACATCCTCAAGACATGGTCGCATTTCACCTCGTGCGCTCAAAAGTGCAGTTTGAAATGTCGTATATCAAGGATGGCAAGGGCCTTCGTCGTCCCATCGGCGGTGAGCTGATCGACGTGAGTTTTCCGCTGCCGACCGATTTTCGTATTCCAAACTTCATTCAAAACTACGACAAATGGATAGCAAACTATACGCTCAAGCTTTCAGACGACGAAGTGCTGCACTTTAAAGCGGAATCGATCGACGGTATCGCGGTGGATCTGTACGAGGTGCTCTTTGGCCAGAACATTCGGCCATGGGATGACGTCAAATACAAAAAACGTATTAACCGCCTCTTCTTCCTCTCCATAGCCAATATGATGAACACCTGGGGACTCGGTAATGACAATACCGCGAATTACGTTACGCTAGTGCGCGAAAACATAGTTGCGCCGCTTGGCAAACTCTATCCTCTTGATAACCAACAGTCGTCCGAGCTGTTGTTAAAGATAAGCGAGGCCTTGAGAGCGATCGCTGAGGACTCGACTGAAATGGCCACCGTCAACGGTATTTTGAAGGGCATCTTGGAATCGGCTAGCAATGCGCTTCTCAAAGATCCAAAAGATGACGACGAGGCTCAACTCAAAGCTTTGCTCAACATTCTCGATAATAATCTTGATATCTTGCTCAAGCTTGCGAAGATGCAACCGCGCACGATAAAGCTGGAGAAAGTTTACGACGCGCCGATCGAAAATCTCTTGTAAGCACTATGTGTTTACGTCAACAAGCTCCATGGTTTTCCTTTGGAGCTTTTCGCATTAAGGCATTTGTAGAGGACATGATGAAATTTCGCACGATACATGGAGGCGGCCATCGCCGTCGCTAATAAACTTTCTAACTAACCGCGGGCCAAAAGCACCTCTCGCACCTTAGTGCCAATGTCGACGGGCGTTGGCGCAACGACTATGCCCGCGTCACGAAACGCTGCGATTTTATCGGCGGCGGTACCCTTGCCGCCAGCGATGATGGCGCCGGCATGCCCCATGCGTTTACCCTCGGGTGCGGTTTGTCCTGCGATAAAACCAACAACGGGCTTTTTCACGTTTTCTTTAATAAACTGCGCCGCCTTTTCCTCGTCGCTACCACCGATTTCGCCGATCATGACGATGGCCGTGGTCTCCGCATCGTCGGCAAAAGCGCCCAACACGTCGATAAAGCTGGTGCCAATGATCGGATCGCCGCCGATGCCTATACAGGTTGATTGCCCAATACCGAGCTCAGTGAGCTGATGCACCGCTTCATACGTGAGCGTGCCCGAGCGTGATACCACGCCGACGGGACCGCGTTTGTGGATAAAGCCAGGCATGATGCCAATCTTGCAACGATCGGGCGCAATGATGCCGGGACAATTAGGGCCGATGAGGCGCGTCGTGGTGTTCTTGAGTGCTTCTTTGACCATGACCATGTCGAGCGTTGGAATACCCTCAGTGATGCAGATGACCAATTCGATGCCAGCATCAGCTGCTTCGAGAATAGCGTCGGCAGCGAGTGGAGCTGGTACGTAAATCACCGATGCGGTGGCGTTGGTCTTTTCTCTCGCCTGTCGCACCGTTTCAAAAATGGGAATCCTGTCTAAGAATTTGGTGCCACCGCGTTCCGGTGTGACACCACCGACGAGTGCCGTGCCGTACTCAAGCATTTGCTCGGCGTGAAAGGCGCCTGCTTTGCCGGTGATGCCTTGCACGATTACTCTAGTATCTCTATCAACATAAATCGCCATGATTAATTTTCCTCATCGTGCCGTTAAGAAGCTTTTGCTACCGCTAGTTTCGCGCCTTCGAGCATGTTGCTTGCAGGAATGATAGTGAGGCCAGACTTATTGAGAATGTCGCGCCCTTTCTCGACGTTGGTGCCTTGCAAGCGCACGATGAGGGGCAGCTTCAGATTGAGCGAGTTCACCGCTTGTACGACGCCACGTGCAATCACGTCGCATTTGGCGATGCCGCCAAAGACGTTGACAAAAATCGAGCGCACATTTTTATCGCGTGCGATGATACGCAACGCTTCTTCAACACGCTCTGCGGTTGCAGAACCACCCACGTCCAAAAAATTAGCCGGCTTGCCGCCGACATGCTTGATCACATCCATCGTCGCCATGGCGAGACCAGCCCCGTTAACCATGCAGCCGATGGTGCCGTCGAGGGCAACATAACTGAGGCCATGATGTTGCGCTTCGATTTCTTTGGCATCTTCTTGGCTCGGATCGCGCATTTCACCGATGGCACACTGGCGGTAGAGCGCGTTTTCGTCGATGATCATCTTGGCATCAAGGGCGATCACGCG
>CAZRSD010000259.1:0-2634 GCA_964602645.1 uncultured Myxococcales bacterium | reverse complement strand
CCACCGACGACAAATTGTTAATCACGCCGACCAATAGCAAATTCGACAACAAAGGCATTGCCGCTGATGGCAGCCGTACGAATATTGATTATGCGCCCCTTAACGTTAAAGGCCCAATTAGCGCTACCGAGGGTGTCTTTTGTGCACTCGCCAAAGAAGACACCGCCGATTTCAAAACCGACTCTCTCATCTGCATCGGAGCGCCTAAAAATCGATTTGGCGACGCATGGGGCCATTGCGGCAACGCACCTCTTGTCGATCATACATTTGGCAACAGCTTTCAAGCGTGTTTGCAAAAATCCGGTGAGGTTATTTTTCGAGGAGCTCGGCTCGATATGACCACAGCACTAATTGCGGGCAGCGGCGGAAAACAATTGGATGTGACGGGCAAAAAATTCCTCGCCTTGTTCGCCTATGATATTTGGAATTATTTGGCGTTGCTTATCAACGCGCCCAGCAGCGATGAACATGGCAAATTAGTTTTCCTGAAGGATGCGTCTGCGCATTCAAATTTTGATCACATTGCTCCGATGGTAAATAGAATCGATCCCGCGTTACGCTTTAAGAAAGTAGCTTTCGCCTCTCGACGTCAAGGCAGTGAACAGCCATTTTCATTCTGCGGCATTACCATGGATGACGCGCTCTACTGCGTCTCTGCCGAAGCTGAAAGTGCACTAGTTTCCGACGTTCCTAAAACGATCAAACACTACGAATAACTAAGACGCACTCAAACTTGTTTGCTCTTTTGGCTTTCTCATCGCCAGCAAAAGCCAACCAATAGCGCCTGCCATGATGGCGACATCGGCGATGTTGAAGATGCCCGTGCGCACGGGGCCAATGCCGAGATTGATAAAGTCAGTCACGTGACCTGACAACAACAGGCGATCAATGAGATTGCCGGCACCGCCGCTGATCATGAGCGAGATGAGAATGCGCTCGATTAAACCCAAACGGGATGAAAGCACCAGAAAGAGCGTTGCGCCAATCAGGAATAGCGTCGGTAACATAAGGAAGAGCCAGAACTTCACGGCTTCAGGAAACGCCGAACCAAAGCCCAAAAAGGCGCCCGAGTTTTTGATGAACTGCAAACGCACCGTATCAAACAAAAATGAATACGACGTATCGCTGAGCGTTTGCTCGGCGATGCGCTTGGTGGTTTGATCACACCCGATACTGCTCGAAAGCACCAAACCCAAGATGATAAGTCGTTCGCGATAAAGTTTCATAACCAACTCAAAGATTGTTTTTGCTCTCCGTCACGTTACCATTCTTGCCATTCAAAGTCACGCAGTTCGCGGGCAGATGGCGTTGGAACTATGCCAAATCCCAACTAGGTGGTGCGTCAAAATTATGGTCCTCGATTACGCGCCATCCTTCCCTCACCCCTCGTCGTCCCACGTGACGACGAGGCGAGAACAAAAAAAGGCCCCATGGGCCTCCTCAGGCAAACATAGTGCGACGTGCTTAGAATGCGAGTTGCAGCTGAGCTCTGACTTGCGGCGTAGTTTTGCTATCTTCGATGAAGACACCACCATCAAGATTTACCTTTACGTTATGGTCAAATACAAACAGCGTTGCGCCACCCAAGATTTCATGAATTTGCGGTGCCTTTTGAAAATCACCAGAAAGCGCATAACGTGCGGCCAAACCATAACGGCGATCAAAAACGTAGCCCGCGTGCGCATAGGCGCCCAAGCGAAGATGTTCGTCTTTGAGATTTTTGTATGCTGGACTTGCATCCGTCGAGCCTTCAGCGAGAGATGCTTTTGGCACACCAGTAAACGCTTCGAGCCCAAAGGAGAAGTTTTCTACCTTGGCCATGCCGCCGATGGTTCCTGCATAGCCGATGAATTTCCAGCTATCGGCCCGCGTGCGCGCAAAGCCACCGAGTGACGCGATGAAGCGTAATGGTCCACCTTCAATATCTGATTCTTCCGACGCATCGAGTTCGTTGTGGTTAAACGTGACGTTAGCTGCAACGGCGCCTTGACGATGATTGCCTTTGTCCAAGGGACCATTGTCACCGATGGAAACATTGAAGCCAACTGGTTTCTTATTGCTTCGATGCAGCGCAAAACCGGTAATACCGTCGAGCTTCCACGCAGGGCTTCCCGCTCTGCCAGCAAAGATAAACGAACGATCAGCAAAATCAGATTTGGCGGGTGAGCGAGATTCAAGGAACGAGTAGTGACCAAAGAAATGGCCAGCTCTCAAATCCATTTCGCCCGGCACAATGCCGAAGAGCGCATAGAAATCGACGACTCTAAAACCCTGAGCTTCATAGCCGATTTGCGTCACAAACCCAATGTTCGGATCGAAGACATGACCGCTAAACCCGAGTCGGGCATTCGGCACCGTGAGCGTCACGTCGTGATTCTTGGTGCTATCGATATAGTTGTACTGAGCTCGGGTTTGAATGCGACCATTGAGCTTGAGCTCGTAATCTTTGGTGTATGTCAGCACATAGCCCTTGTCGTAGCCAAAGCTCGCCTTTTCCGGCGCGACATTTTCTTGCGCGAAGAGCGAAGGGTTGAGCAGTGAAGTGATCGCGACAACGATCAAGGGAATTTTGTGGAATGAAAGATGTTTCCTCATCGTGTTTCACCTAATGTCTTTAAACGACTGATACATTTA
>CAZRSD010000258.1:0-2668 GCA_964602645.1 uncultured Myxococcales bacterium | reverse complement strand
GTGCCCTGACCACCGAATCCCTGTCTCTTGGGTGTAAAAGAGGCGACAGGGATGAGGTTCTTTGATGGAAAATTGTTTGGAATTGAAGAAGCGCACCGGGAGGGGAGTCGGAGCGCTCATTGCCAACGTATGTATTCGTTTTGCTTGTTTTTACCAGGCACGATCTTTCATCGTGAACAGTATTATAATACCATACTTTATTATTTTTGTCAACGAGAAACAGTACGCATTTATCTCGTAAAAAAGCTTATTTTACAGCTCTTTTTTGCGTTTATCTTCCATGTCACGCATCCACAAGTCGCGCTGAGTTTTGTAGACAATATAGCAGAGGCCTAAGAAGCAAAATCCAAGTACGTAGGGTAGCGCTGGAGCGAGGTGTGTTTTTCCAAAAAAGAGAATCGAGAGGTTGATAAGGATGAAAACGAGGCGTAACTCAGTTGGGCCGAGACCCAAATGCACAAGACGGAATTCATGAGTCGCGCCAAAGGCTAAAAACGAGTTAACCATATAGCCGCCACATAGTGCGAGAACAAAGAAACGCAACATCGGGTACTGGTAGCTCGTGAGTATGGCATATCCGATCAGAATCGCGCACAGAAAGAAGTAGTCGAGGAGGTGATCCATGTAGTACCCCCATTTCACGAGACCCTCTTTTCGATAGCGCCCAACAGCCCCATCTAGCGAGTCGGTGAACCATTGCCCGATGATCAAGATATTCACTGCCCAGAGCCAAGCTGTTTCAAAACGCGCGAGGTAGCTGAAGAAGATGATGCCTAAACTGATTGGCAAAGAAGCGAGGGTTAGGTGAGTGGACCGTATCCAGCTTGGTACTTTTGGCGTCATGAAGTGGATAAAACGTTTTTCTAGTCCAGACAACCAAGATACACCGACTTTGGTTTTATCATCGAATGTTTGGAGGGTTGCCATATATGTCAGGCTACTTCAAAGCCTCTTGAGGATAGCATATACTAGATTAACATGGCGTCTGTTCCTTCACATCGATCGTACTTGATTGGTCCGGTCTTGCGTGTCTTTTTTGCACACGTTAAACGCTACCGTCTTTTGACAATTGCGTTGATGATCATGCGTATTGCATATGAGGCGATTCACCTGGTTGCACTGCCTTATGTCGCTAAGCGCTTGTTTGATGTACTTGCTGCGCCGCCAGCTAGTCAGTCGGGAATCAATGGGCCAGTTTCAGTGGTGCTTTTCTTAGCGGGTACGAGCGTGGCAGCGTGGGTGATGTTGTTTTTTCTCTTTCGTGGCTACTCGTACCTTGTTCCCCGCATGATGGCTGATCTTGAACAGACCAGCTTTCGGTACATGCTAGGTCACTCATACCAGTTTTTCCAGAACAATTTTAGTGGATCGCTTGTGCGTCGGATTACACGTATCGCAAAGGCGTTTGAAGAGCTGTACGACGCTTTTGATCAGAAGCTTCTCCCAATCGTTGTTTCATTCACTGGTATTTTGATTGTCTTATTTCATCGAAGTACACAGATTGGATTGATCGTACTGGTTTGGATTACGGTCATGATGGTCTATAACTATCTCTATGCGCGTTGGAAGGTGGGCTATGACATCAAGCGCGCGGAGCAGGACTCACGCTGTACCGGATTCCTGTCCGATACCATTTCCAATGAGCTTACGATCAAGCTGTTTGCGGCGAACAAGCGTGAAGTTGAGGGATATGAGCATGAATCAAATACGCTTCGGAACATGCGGTTGCATATCTTCAAATCGCATCTCACGAACCATTCTGTGCAGGCAATGATCCTGATCGTGATTCAGGTTTTTGTGTTATGGCTAGGTATTCGTGCTTGGAGCGAAGGCCGGTTAACGGCAGGAGATATCATCTTGTTCCAGAGTTATTTTGCGATTTTGAGCGGCAAGCTTCTCGATTTTTCGCGTCTCATTCGGACGTGTTTTAACTCATTTGCTGACGCTACAGAAATGGTTGAAATCTTGGATCAACCGCATGAGATTCAGGATGTGCGAGGCGCCAAAGCGTTACGTATGGGTAAGGGTCGGGTGCAATTTGATCAGGTGGACTTTTCCTATGGGACGGCGAACGTGTTGAATAAGTTCGAGCTTGATATCAAGCCGGGTGAAAAGATTGCACTGGTTGGAACTTCTGGTGCTGGAAAATCCACTGTCGTAAAGCTCTTATTTCGGTTCTATGATGTTACTAAAGGAGCGATTTTGATTGACGGCCAAGATGTACGAAAAGTCACACAGGACTCCTTGCGCTCAAGTATTGCGCTGGTGCCACAAGAGCCGATTCTGTTTCATCGCTCGCTACTAGACAATATTCGTTATGGTCGACCAAACGCTTCTTTGAAAGAGGTCATCAAGGCGGCGAAGTTGGCGCATTGTCATGCGTTTATTGATCGTTTGCCGGAGAAATACGACACGCATGTGGGTGAGCGTGGCGTGAAGCTGTCTGGAGGTGAACGTCAACGCGTTGCCATCGCGCGAGCGATTTTGAAAAATGCTCCGATTCTTGTGTTGGATGAAGCGACGTCGAGTTTGGATTCTGAGTCTGAAGGCTTAATCCAAGATGCACTCAGCACCCTCATGAAAAACAAAACCACGATTGTGATCGCACATCGTCTCTCGACGATCATGTCCATGGATCGCATTATCATCATGGATAAAGGCCGCGTGA
>CAZRSD010000257.1:0-2676 GCA_964602645.1 uncultured Myxococcales bacterium | reverse complement strand
CGCCCAAGCACCTGCTCAATGAGTTCGAAATATTTCTCAGCGGCACCATCCGCCATCGTGTTAAACACGATCGCACCTTTCGGCACGAGAGCAAACCAGGCTTTGAGCAGGTTGCGATAGCCATGCAGCATTATGTTGACGTTTTTCGTCTTTGCCGCATCGCTAAAGAACCGACTGCCTTTAAGCGCCTTTATGGATTGATCGAGGCTATCAATCATCTTCGCCATCGCCGGCACGGCGGCAAGTTTGCCAAACCCAGTGGCCTGATGATAGGTCTCCAAAAACTTCGACCCCGTAAAATAATCGAGCAATGTCTTGGAGAACGTCTGCCACTGGGCCTCAAAGCTCTTAGGATTCGCGAAACTCTGTATTGATAGTGCATCGAGTTCCGAACGTCGTTCGGCGAGCGCGTTCAAAAACGCCTCTTCACGAGACACCTCATCGATCAAGCGCTGTGCCGTGACGATGGGATCATCGTCGTGTATCTGAGCGAATGACGTATGAAGCCACACGGGAATCAGCTCGAGCTTGGCAAGTTTGCTCATCAACGACAAGAAGCTTCTTTTAACCTCGTCATAACCGCTATGGTCCTCTAACTTCAAAACAAAGTCTTGCCATTTTTGCTCGAGACCGGGGCTCATGGCGTATTCACGGGCCCGCAAATACGTGAGTGCCAATGGGCTCATGTGCCGGCCACTAAATTCCTTGATGATTTTTTGCTCGGTAACGAGCTCAGTGCCGATGAGGCTTATCACCGACGTCGCGTTCTGCACCGTACCTGGGGCAACACGTTCTAGCAAAACATTTTCGAAGAAGCGGATGGGCAAGAGACGGCGAGGATATTCGGCATCGGTTTCTTGAATATCGAGATGCTTTGCGACCGCGTCGGTCAAGGCAAGTACATAGGTTTTCAATGATGCAATGCGGCGCTTTCGCCCTTCCGTCATGCTCACGCCGATGCTTGCGCGATCAAGTGCCTCGAATATCGCTACGCGAAAATATTGCAGCGCATCTTCCGCTTGCTCGCGCTTGCCGATTTTTAGGAGTGTTATTTGGTCATCGGTAACGCGTTGAGAATAGCCCAGCGCTTTCGCTTTGAGAGTCATGCTGAGCAATTCCGCCAAGCGCTCTTTGTCTGGAAGAAATTCATGGTTAAGCGAAATGCTCGACGGTGCGGGATAGGACTCCCATCCAGGAAGTGCAACGTCGCTATTGCCCAGGATCGGACCAAGTTTGGTCTCGTCGCCACGCCAATTTACTACCAGACCTTGTTGAGGGCTTACAACTAATTTTTTACCTTCGCTCAACCATCGCTCTATGCGCTCATAGCTTTCAACAAAGACCACTGGTTTGCCATCACTACGAAACGATGTCGCTTCGTGAGACGTCGCCGGCGCATCTTGCCCAACCACAATAGCCTCGATCACATCAGGATCCGGGGTTTCATCGCGATTTTGATATTTGCCCAAGGCATCGTTGATGGTTCCGGCAACGATGATGCTCGTAGGCTTTTCGATGAAGCGCAGCGATCCACCCGCAACCCCAATAGCTTGCCCCTTGAGCGTGTCGTCCTCTTGAAATTGAGCAGGATTTCTTAAATATGACGGCGGCGGTAAATCAACGCGATGAACTATTGGCCGCGCTTGCACGAGATTGACTGTGCCACCACTTTCGTCGTTCACTACAAACTCGGCATCCATCGGTGTGCTATAAAAATCCTCGAGCTTGTTTGCAAGGCGTTTTAAGAAGAGCGTTTCCTCTTTACTGAGTGCCGACATACGCGCCATGCTCATATTATTGCGCACCATGTCAAGCGCACCGCTCGCAAGCGCAGGCTGCATGCGATGTGATTTCATCTTCACGATGGGAAATATCGACAGTGCTGCATCAACATAGTAACTGTCGACGGGAATACGGCTGTTGACCACGGCTTCGTTATGCCCGTATGCCGCTTGGATAAGCGTGATGCCGGAGCTTCTTTGAGGTGACAACCGTGAAACACTGCCCTCGGCATCTTCGGTGAACATGACGCCACACCGAGGTATCGTATCCTTTTTTTCGCCGATCATGCGTTGAATGATCACGGGCGTGAACGGTATGGGGTCCAAAAGGGTTGGGTCTTTTGCGGCGAGGCGCTGCGTCAATGAACGAGCCTCAAAATACGACGCCACAACGTCGCCGAGGCTTCGATAGATGTCATCAAACTCCGGAATGACATTCGAGACCGATTCATTGCCGCCGGCATTCGCCAACGTCTTGGTGTCTTCACGACCACTGCTGCGCACCATCACGCGCTCATTTGCTGACTTAATGACGCTAATCTTTTCCGCATCGCTTCTCGTAAACAAACCTTGTGGCTCTGGACTCTTCGCTAATTCGGTGAAGACTTTCTTGATATCCTTGGCTAAAGCTTCGGATGCGTCGATGAACCCCTTAGGAAACTGTTTCGCGGCGAAAAGTTCTTTGATCGATGTATTCGCGAAATAGGTTTTTATGATGGATTGCCAGCGCTCTTCAATGTCGATGCCGTAAAGTTGACTCCGCAAATACTTTTGCATGAGTGGTGAGGACAAGCCAAAAAAGGTTGGCACTGCCGCACGCAATAAACCTTTCTCGTTTTTGTTGAATTCTTCTATCATCACGAGCAGCTGGCTAAGATTGGCGTATTTGTAGCCG
>CAZRSD010000256.1:0-2712 GCA_964602645.1 uncultured Myxococcales bacterium | reverse complement strand
CTATGTCTCTCCTATTCTAGTGGTGCCGAAGGGGGGACTCGAACCCCCGACCTACGGATTATGAGACCGTCGCTCTAGCCGGCTGAGCTACCTCGCCATTCTTTGTCATCCTCAGGTTTCCCCCGAGGAAACCATCGCACTGCTCGCTGCTTTTGGGCTTGTGCCAGAAAACTTACGAGTGCACTACGACGTCGACAAACAATGCAATTACGCAGACTCCTTAGCAGCTTGTTCGCCCTTTTCAACTAACTCAATGACTGAAAGTGGAGCGCAATCGCCTTTTCTAAAGCGCGACTTCACAACACGCGTGTAACCGCCATTACGGCTGCTGTTACGCTTAGCGATGTCATCAAACAACTTTTGCAGGATTTCTGCGTCGTGAATCTTTTGCGATGCAATACGACGCGAGTGCAGATCACCTTTTTTGCCAAGGGTAATCAGCTTTTCTGCAACGGCACGCAAATCTTTGGCCTTTGCATCGGTGGTTTCAATACGTTCATGTCTAAAAAGTGCGATCGCCATGTTACGGAACAGAGCTTTACGATGCCCTTGGTCCCGATTTAATTTTCTGCCATGTTTCAAATGCCGCATGTTCTTTTCCCAAACTAACCAAAACGTTATAGACGAAATCTACTACTCTTGCTCGATATTGCTTTCTTGTGGAGCTGCAGGAGCAACAACTTTTTTCGGTGGCGGAGGCCAGTTATCAAGCTTCATCCCCAACGACAACCCCATTTCCCCGAGGATTTCTTTGATTTCCTTAAGGCTCTTACGACCAAAATTCTTGGTCTTAAGCATTTCGCTTTCAGTGCGTTGCACGAGATCACCAATGCGTTTGATTTCGGCGTTAGCCAAGCAATTCGCCGAACGAACTGAAAGCTCAAGCTCGTCGACGGAACGCAGAAGGTTTTCATTGAAACGCTCAGAATGTTCTTCGGACTCGACCACTGAAGGTTCAACATCTTCAGGAATATTGATCAAGATCGAAAGCTGTTCCTTGAGAATCTTTGACGCAATACCGATAGCGTCTTCCGGATGGACAGAACCGTTGGTCCACACTTCGAGAACCAAGCGATCATAGTCCGTACGTCGACCAACACGTGCATTGGTTACGCTATAGTTAACCTTGCGGATCGGACAGAAAAGTGCGTCGATAAGCAACGAATCGATCGGTTGGCTTTCTTCACGAAACTGCGCAGCAGGCACATAGCCTTTACCGGTACCGATGGAAAGTTCTGCGCGAAATACGCCGCCATCAGCGACGGTGCAGATATGCTTATCAGGATTGAGAATCTTAAGACTTGCATCGCCTTTAATATCACCGGCGGTAACTTCGCATGGACCGTGCTTAACGATGGAAACAGTTTTCTGATGACCTTCCAAAAGCTGAAGTTCAACTTCTTTCAAGTTGAGAATGATATCGGTACCGTCTTCCTTGATATCAGGAAGCGCCATGAATTCATGTTGGGCGCCTTCAATGCGAACTGCGGTTATTGCTGATCCTTGCAACGAGGACAACATCACGCGACGCAGTGCGTTACCGAGAGTAACGCCATAGCCTCGCTCCAATGGTTCCAGAACAAACTTGCCATAACGATCGCTAAGCGAGTCGCGCTCAACAATCAAACCCTTCGGGCGAATCAGGTTACGCCAATTTCGATACATTACTTCACCTTTAATTTCCAAATACAACGTTTCCGCAAGGCTCTATCACCAGGCGGATTACTTATACGCGTCTTCTTTTTGGTGGGCGGCAACCATTGTGCGGAATTGGTGTCACATCACGAATCAAGGAAATGCGATTAAATTGGCTAGCGACAGCACGCAAAGCAGATTCGCGACCTGCTCCCGGGCCCTTAATAAGCACTTCAACTGCTTTCATGCCGTGTTCTTTGGCTTTGCGGCATGCTTCTTCCGTCGCTACTTGCGCAGCAAATGGCGTGCTCTTCTTCGAGCCCTTAAAACCTTTAGCGCCGCTCGTCGACCACGCTACCGTGTTACCTTGCGTGTCGGTCACCGTGACGATCGAATTATTAAACGACGTGTAAATGTGCACGACGCCCTGAGCGACATTCTTCTTAACTTTTCTTTTCCCTTTTGGGAGTGCCATATTCGTTACCTACCGGATACTTTGGTTAAAAGCTGTTAACTGCGAGCGCCACTCTTTTTGCGTCCGCGGGTGCGGGCGTTGGAGTGCGTACGTTGACCGCGAACAGGCAAACCTTTGCGGTGTCGCAGGCCTCGATAACAACCTAGGTCCATCAATCGCTTGATGTTCATCGAAATCTGCCGGCGAAGCTCGCCTTCTACTTGATAGCCTTGCTCGATCACGTCACGAATACGCGCGACATCATCTTCGCTCAAATTGTCAGATCGCAAATTGACATCGACATTAGCCTTTTTGAGAATCTGATCGGCTGCAAAAGGCCCAATACCGTAAATATACGTGAGCGCTGTCCCCATTTTTTTATTTTTGGGAAGGTCCACACCAGCAATACGCGCCACTTGATCTCTCCATTCTTAAAAGTTCTTAAAGAAAGTTTGATCGCGAGAGTAAATCTCGTCGATTAACCTTGTCTCTGCTTGTGTCTTGTGTTGTCGCAAATAACTCGAACTACTCTTTTTCTGCGAATCACTTTGCACTTTTCGCAAATCTTCTTTACTGAAGCCCGGACTTTCATCGTCTTATGCCTTTCTAACCATGATTTTTTA
>CAZRSD010000255.1:0-2720 GCA_964602645.1 uncultured Myxococcales bacterium | reverse complement strand
CTGTTGAACAAACATCGGATCGCAAAAATCCCCGGACAGACCAAGATTCTTCAACGTATTTCGGAATTTTGTCCTGTAGCCTGGTCGTTTTTGAGATAAGCCATGGATGAGGAAAGGATACCGAACTGATTTGAGCGATCAGGAATGGAAAATTCTAGAGCCACTGATTCCGCCTGCGAAGCCAGGCGGTAGGCCCCGAAAACAGAACATGCGCGAGCTCATAAACGCAATTTTTTATTTACTCCGCGCTGGCTGTGCCTGGGATATGCTGCCAAAGGACTTTCCACCCAAATCGACAGTGTTTTACTATTTCAATGCGTGGAGAAAAGATGGTACCTGGAAGATGTTCAATGATATGTTGCGAAACCGCGTACGCCCTGAGGTCGCTCCTCCTTCATGCCACTGACTTTATCGACGAAGAGCAGCTGCTTTTTTATACCTGCTTTTTCCAAGGCATCTTTTTGCAAATCGAGATTCTGTTCCAGTTTTGACACCCGCGCATAACCAACAATTCGACTTACAAAGCCTCCGGTGCAATTAAGCAACCAAAATTTAACTTTTCTGCAATTAGAAAATTAGCATGAGTTTTTCGGAAAACGCAATTGCATGAGCAGTGATTTTGTTGAGTTGGGTGTTGGGATGAAAGGGCAGTGCAAAAAAACGATCGTTTTTCTGGAAGATCTCTGCCGTGTCAAACTTGACATCATGTCGTATATGACATACATAAGAGTTATGGACAGAAAACCGCTAGCCTGGCTCAAAGGTGAAGTAAAGACACCGCCATTTTCACTCGAAGCTCGGTTGGAGGCAGGATTTCTTTTGGGCTTATTGCAAAGAGGCCACAAACTCAAGATGCCGCAATCGAGACCAATGCCGTCCATAGGAAAATCTTGCCACGAATTGCGTATTACCGACGAAGACAAGATTTGGCGGATTATTTACCGGCTCGATGTCGATGCGGTAGTGATAGGTGACGTGTTTTGCAAAAAGACAGAATCAACACCCTCGATGATAATCGAAAATTCAAAGGCGCGATTTAAGCAGTACGACGCGGTGAGGAGGCAAAAATGAAAGCTCCGTTAAAGAAAAAATTAGAAAAGGCTGGATGGCACATAGGTGATGCGAAGGATTTTCTTGGACTCAGCGAAGAGGAAACAGCCTACCTTGAGATAAAAATCGCCTTAACTGAAGTATTGGTAAAAACCAGGTCACAAGCGGGAGTGTCTCAATCAGAATTGGCGAAGATGATGCACTCTAGTCAGTCGAGGGTCGCTAAGATGGAAGCAGGTGATTCCTCGGTCTCAACGGACTTATTGATCAAGGCTCTTCTCTATCTTGGCTTGGGCGCGCAAGGTGTGACAAGGTGCATGGCACGCGAACTCAAAAAGGCTGCATAGATATTTTGGTTCGAATATCCTCCACGGTCTTGGTGATACGTCGCGTGAAACGGCCCCGATTGATAGTTTTCTCAAGGGAACGTCCGTTAGATGGGGGAGCTCTCATTCCTTGAGTGGAGAATTGCTTTTGCGGCCGCCAACTCGACGACAAAGGCCAAAATAAAAGTTGCGTAACCCAAAATTCACAAAAATGGCTTCAATCGTTAACGAGGCCATTATACTGCTCGGATGATTAATCCATGGGACCAACAACCAAACGAGTCATCCAAAGCTTTTGAGCGGTTTGTTCTCTATCGCGACATGGGGGCTGGGCGATCGCTTCGCAAGCTTGCCAAGGATCTTGAGCTCAATCCATCGACGCTCGCCGACATCTCCACAAAGCATAAGTGGCAAGAACGCATTGTAGCCTTTGACGCTTATATCGACAAAGCCAGTCAGCACAATCAAATCGCGCAGGTGAAGGCAATGAAACGTCGGCAAATTATGTTGGCGCTTCGTGCACAAAAAGTTGCGGAGCGGGGCCTAAAGAAGCTTCTCAAAGACATTGATGACGACACGATATTGCGTAAACTGAGCGCTGAAGGGCTTTCCAAAATATTGGATATTGGCTGTCGTTTAGAGCGATTAAACCGAGACGAGCCCGAGCACAACGTCGAAGTGGTACAGCAACAAAACTTCGATCGCCTCACGCTCGATGAAGTTGAGACGCTGCGCACCCTTCACGCCAAAGCTGAGGGTAAAGCATGAGTAACGCAAATACCCTCATCAATCTCGATCGCGCCGTCATCCAAAAAGGCGGGCTCAAAAAATTCATCGAGCTCTCATGGCATCAAATCGAACCAGGCAAAACATTCATTCCCGGTTGGCACATCGATGCCATCTGTGAGCACCTAGAAGCGATTCTAAGGGCGAATTAACACGATTGGTTATCAACATCCCGCCTGGGTGCATGAAGAGCCTCACAGCGTGCGTATTTTGGCCGGCGTGGGTGTGGACGTTTAAGCCTGAAACAAAATGGATCTATGCATCGTATTCAATGGCGCTCAGCCGTCGAGACAATCTGAGGATGCGCCGTCTCATTGAATCAGAATGGTATCGATTGCGTTTTGGTGATTCATTTAGGCACCTCGACGATAACTGGGGTACCGCGAAGTTTGTGAACGACCGCGCTGGTTTTAGACTTTGCACTTCGGTTGATGGCACCGTCACCGGTGAACACGCCGATGTTCAGGTTTGCGATGACCCCATTAAACCGCAAGATATCTCTAAGAGCGTATCTAAAAAGTCCAGGTCTCTAAAATATTGTCGATGGGTTTGAAATAA
>CAZRSD010000254.1:0-2722 GCA_964602645.1 uncultured Myxococcales bacterium | reverse complement strand
ACGTACAATCTTGGTCTTGAAGCGGGCTCAAAGCCGGAGCTGCTCGTCGCTATGGCGCTACTAAAGAAAGGCAGTGGCCTTTTGGTTTGTAACGGCTACAAAGACGAAGACTATATCGAAACCGCGCTTCACGCAGAACGCCTGGGTATTAAAACGATTTTGGTGCTCGATCGTTTCGCAGAGCTTGCAAAAGTGATCGAAGTTGCCCGAAAGCTCGGCGTGAAACCCCGTATCGGCTTGCGCGCGAAACTTGCGGCGCGCGGCAAAGGGCGCTGGGTTGAGTCATCCGGTGATCGCAGTAAGTTTGGCCTCTCCATTCGCGAAGTGATGCAGACCGTCGAAGTATTGCGCAACGAAGACATGCTTGACTGTTTGAACCTCCTGCACTTTCACATCGGTTCACAGATCACGACGATTCGTTCGATCAAGAACGCGGTGCGCGAAGCGGCTCATCTCTATTGCGGCCTGCGCGCGATCGGCTGCCTTGACCTCAATCATATTGACGTCGGTGGTGGTCTCGCGATCGATTATGACGGCTCGCAAAGTAATTTCCACTCGTCAATGAACTATTCGATGCAAGAATATGCCAATGACGTGGTGAGTGTTCTGCAAGATATTTGCGATGAGCTTTCACAACCGCATCCGCATATCATCTCCGAATCAGGACGGGCGCTGGTTGCCCATCACGCCGTGCTCATCTTCGACGTGCTCGGTGCAAACGAACTAGGCATCAAAGACGAAGCGCGCATCGAAAAGCCGACTGACGACGATCATTTGATCGTGCATACCATGCATGAAGCGTACTCTTCGGTGAGTGCAAAGAATGCGCAAGAGTGCTTTAACGACGCATCGACGGCAAAAGATGAAGCGATCGCACTTTTTAGTCACGGTGTTATCGATTTGGAATCGCGCGCGCGCATCGACGAACTCTTTTGGGCGACCTGCAAAAAGATCCTCAAGGTTATTCGCACGGTTTCCTATGTGCCCGAAGATTTATCCAACCTGAACAAGATGCTGAGCGATACTTACTACTGCAACTTCAGCGTCTTTCAATCGATGCCGGATGCGTGGGCGGTAGGGCACCTCTTCCCCGTCGTGCCGATTCACCGCTTGAAAGAAGCGCCGTCGCAGGAAGCCATTCTCGCCGACCTTACGTGTGATTCCGACGGCAAGATAGATCAGTTCATCGATTTACGCGACGTGAAACGTACCTTGCGCTTGCACAAGCTGCATGAAAATCATCCTTACTATTTGGGTGCGTTTTTAGTCGGTGCGTATCAAGAAACGCTCGGCGATCTGCACAATCTCTTCGGTGACACCAATGTTGTGCACGTTTCAATGGGTGACGATGGTCGCTACATCCTCGATCACGTCGTGGCCGGTGATACGGTGAGCGAAGTGCTCAGCTATGTTGAATATGATCGGATCGATCTCATGCGCCGCGTGCGTGACACGGTGGAGCTCGCCGTGCGTCACGGCGAGATGACGCTTGAGCAATCAGCCGAATTGATGAAGCGCTATGAGGATGGTTTGTCGGGTTACACCTATCTCGTTTAGGCACGCATATATCGCCACAAAAAAAACCGCCATAACAGCGGTTTTTTGTTGTATGCAAAGTTCGACGATATTATTCGCGGCCAGAGCGTTTTTCTTCGCGCTCCAATTCCTCTTTATAGGTCACGCTATAACGCGTCCATGGTCGCAATTTGAGGCGCGCGTAACCAATCGGCTCGTCGGTGCCTTCGCACAATCCATAGGTTTTATCTTGTACTTTTTCGAGCGCACGCTCGACTTCACGAAGCAGTTTTGCGTCACGATCCAAAAGCCGTGTTTCGAGCGATACTTCAGCGTCGTCAGCTGCTTGATCAGCCTCATCTCCAGGCACTTGTTCCGACGCAGCACTAGGACGGCGCGTCTTCAATCGACTTACCAATTCTAGTCGCTTCGCTTCTAACATT
Source organism: uncultured Myxococcales bacterium (assembly GCA_964602645.1). GTDB lineage: Bacteria > Myxococcota > UBA727 > UBA727 > JABDBI01. Next base: position 764 of record CAZRSD010000254.1, on the reverse strand, counting down.
TTTATCAGCTCTTTCTCTTGTACAGGAGTAAGAGCCTTTTCGGCCGATCGCGATACCATCTTAATAATTCTCCTTGACCCGGATTAGGATAAATAATTCACTGCCGAATCCTAAAATTCTCAAACCTAACACGCCAAAATCCCTGGTACTTTTTGCCCAGCTTCAAGCGCGGATATCTTTAGCAGGAAATCACTGAAAAATGCAAGCCGCGAACACCAGAAAATAGTTCTTCGATTAACAAGCTTGCGATTATTCGTATTCCTATTCAATAGCTGAACTCGTAGCGACTTTAGCAATTTTTTCAATGACCTGCAGGTTTAGCGAGGATCACTCAGGCGCGCAGGCAGGGCGCCATGATCGCGATCAGACCTTTTGGATTGTCGGCGTGCACAAAATGTCCCGAATTGTCGAGCACATGAAAAAAGCCATTTTTTTGTGCGTGCCTACGCAAGGCTTCCTCGTCGACACGCGTAACTCGTTGACCATGTACGGCTGCAACGAGATGTATTTTCATGCGTGATGCGAGTGTGTCGATGATGGGCCAGCCATCCAAGCGTACAAAATCGAGCAACATTTCTTTCAGTTCAGCTAGCGAAAAAATTAGGCGAACACCGTCTCCATCGCCGACTAAATTTGTCGTCATCCACAGCGCAATACTATTGCTGACACCACGCTCGACGAGTGTCGCCACCAAATTTTTTCTCGACGCGAGAGGCCAGTCGATACCTTGCAGTATTTCGATAATTTCAAGGGTATTGAGCGAT
>CAZRSD010000253.1:0-2732 GCA_964602645.1 uncultured Myxococcales bacterium | reverse complement strand
AAGGTATCGGCTTTACCGTCGATTAAGATCGACATCGCCTACGGCGGCTCATGCACCGCTGGCAAATTCGAAGATATTGACATGTACGCTCGCGTTACGCGCGATGCGCTCGCACGAGGCAAAAAGCTTGCCTTGGGCGTGAAGTTTTTTATTCAGTTTGGCTCGCGCAAAATCGCCGATTATGCTGAACGGCAAGGCTATACCGATGACTTTAAGCGCGCTGGCATTCAGGTCATTGCACCTGGCTGCGGTGCCTGCATTGGCTGTGGTCCTGGCGTCAGTGACTCGAGCGAGCAAGTTACGGTCTCGGCGATCAACCGCAATTTTCAAGGACGATCGGGACCGGGAAAACTCTATTTAGCCTCGCCACTCACGGTCGCTGCGTCAGCATTTGCGGGCACCATCGTGGCGTTTGATGGTTAGCAATTGCTAATTATGACAGGGCGCTCGGCGATGAGATTACCGTCGGTGGCTATGGTACAGCGTTACTGTTAGCGACAAGCACGCGAGGTATTTTTTGGCATTGCGTGTGGACCAAGATGCGCAGTGCCTCGACTTTCAGCTAAGAGCATTTGTTCATGCCGGGTTTTTTTGCTGGCAATTTTTCGAGCGGTGAGTTTTTTCGCGCAGCGCGAGCATGAGACCGCTTCTTGATAGAGCGGCGACATCTTGTCCTCGGCACTCACCGGCGCGCGACAATTAAAGCACATCTCGTAAGAGCCCGGCTTCAAATCATGCCCGACCGCAACACGATGATCGAACACAAAGCACTCGCCGCGAAAGGTGCTGTCAGCGCGCGGCGTGTCTTCGAAATACCTGAGAATGCCGCCGTTTAATTGATAGACCTCGTCGAAGCCCTGCTGCGCCAAATAGGCGCTCGCTTTCTCACAGCGAATACCGCCGGTACAGCTCATGGCGATGCGCTTATGAATTTGCGGATTGAGGTTTTTCTCAACGAAGGCTGGAAACTCGGAGAAATTATCAAGCTGCGGGTCGATGGCCCGATCAAATTTGCCGATGGCCGTCTCGTAGCTATTGCGCACGTCAAGCACCACCACCGATGAGTCAGCGATGAGTTCGTTCCATTCGCGGGCCGATACATGGCGGCCTGTTACTTTCATCGGCTCGATACCAGGTACATTCATCGTCACGATTTCTTTTTTGATCTTGATGTGGCGACGAATAAACGGGTTTGTGGTGCTGACGCTCTCTTTGTATTCCATACCAAGGAAGCGCTTATCGGCGAGAAAAAACTGGCGCAGGCGATCGATATGATGATGGGAGCCTGCCACTGTGCCGTTGATGCCCTCGGGCGCTATCAAAATAGTGCCATAGATATCGGCATCACGGACAATTTCGGCGAGCGCCGCTTTAAGCTCGGCACATGAGTCCACGTTAAAAAATCGATAGAACGCTGCAACAACCACCATAATCTTTCCCAAAACCTGTTGGACTGCGCTTACCAAATAGAATAACGCTGGTAAGCTTCACTTGATTAATATGCTTTATTTACGAATTCGTCCATGCAGAATCGTCTTGCTCATAGACTCACCGAAGAAGAAATTCTAGCGACCGTGATGCATCGCGATGACCTCGTCATGGTGCTCAACAAACCCTCTGGTTTACCGGTCCATAATGCGGGCGGCAGCAACCACAATTTTGAGCAGTACTTTCATCTTTTGACCTTCGGGTTGCCGACTCCGCCAGTTTTAACGCATCGCTTAGATTTAGGTACAAGTGGCTGCCTCGTGCTTGCGCGCACCATTGAAGCCGCGCGCCTCATGCAGCAGCTCTTTACCGACGGGCGCGTCAAAAAATCCTATGTTGCCGATGTTCACGGTACGGTGAAAGACGATGCCGGCCACATCACGGTGCCGCTTGCCAAATTGTCCCCGGATAAGAAGCACTGGTGGATGAAGGCCGATCCGCAGGGCACGATATCGGCGCACACAGAATTTCACGTCGTGTCGCGCAAAAGCCGCACGACGCGCCTTCTGCTTACGCCCCACACCGGGCGCACGCATCAGCTCCGCGTCCATTGCGCAAGCATAGGCCATGCCATTTTGGGTGATTACATTTATGGCGACGACAAAGCCAGAGAGAGCGAGCGCTTCTTGCATTTGCATGCGCAGTGCATCGAGTTTCCGCTCTACCTTGATCGCGCGCCGCTTTCATGTGAAGCGCCGTTGCCAAGGCATATGAACGCCACTCACGACGGGTAAGAAATAGCCCTCACCCGCAGAAGACACTAGATTTTGCTTAACGTAAAGCTAATTGCCCCTACGTCATTGCCTTATTCTTGGCCGACGTTATAACCAAGGCCGGTGCCGCGCCCATAGGTAAAAGCCTTGTCGAATTCGCCTTCAGTTTCAAGCTTAGTTTTCTCGTAGTTGTAACCGAAATTCTTAAGCTGCGAGACGCCATAGACTTTCGACTTTTTGAGCTCTTACCCGTTGGCAAGGCAGGCGTTCAGCGACGCAGGAGAACATTGGAGCTATGGCCTACGCAAGCGCCCTCATGACTGCTTGCAAATCTTCCCACACTTCTTTTTTTGCCGGCGGATTACGCAATAGATATGCGGGGTGAAACGTCGGCATAAATTTTATACCATCATACTCGTGCCACGCGCCGCGGAGTTTTGACATTGGCGTCGAAGTTTTCAGCAAGGTTTGGCAAGCATAACGGCCAAGTCCCACGACGATGTCGGGCTTGATCGACGCAAGTTGTTTCTT
>CAZRSD010000252.1:0-2767 GCA_964602645.1 uncultured Myxococcales bacterium | reverse complement strand
GAAGCTTCGCGCAAAGGGCATCGAGATCGTCGAAGTAACGCTGCATGTTGGTCCCGGCACGTTTTTACCTATTCGCACGGAGATTATTGCTGAACATCGCATGCACGAGGAGTACTTTACACTCTCTCTCGATGCAGCCGCGGGGCTCAATCGTGCTCGTGCTCGCGGCAGTCGCATCATTCCGGTTGGCACAACGTCAATGCGCGTGATCGAGCACGTCATGCAACAAGCCCATGCAGAGGGCCAACGAGAGTTCTTTGCATGCGACGGCAAAACGCGCATCTTCATTCGCCCCGGTTACCAATTCTTGGCATCAAACGCGCTCATCACCAATTTTCATTTGCCGCGCTCGACGCTTTTACTGCTCGTGTCTGCCATCGCTGGACGCGATCGAATTATTAGCGCCTACGTTGAAGCGATAGCACAACGCTACCGATTTTTTTCCTATGGCGACGCGTGTTTTTTGGAGGTCGTTCAATAATATGGCTTCATTTAATTTTGCTATCAATGGTCAGTGCAATGATGCACGCGCGGCAACAATAACAACACCTCACGGCAACATTCACACACCCATCTTCATGCCCGTGGGCACGCAGGGTTCGGTTAAGGCGCTTTGCCCTGCAGATTTGCAGCATGCAGGTGCCGAAATTATTTTGGCGAATACCTACCACATGATGCTGCGGCCCGGCAAACAATTCTTAGCCAACTACGGCGGCCTTCACTCATTCATGTCGTGGAACCGCCCAATCTTAACTGACTCCGGCGGCTTTCAAGTATTTTCGCTCGCTCAAGGTGCACCGCGCGGTCGATCGAAACTTACTGGCATCAATAATGGCCTCGTGAAGATCGACGACAATGGCGTCGTGTTTAAAAGCTACATCGACGGCTCTATCCACCCCATGCCTCCTGAAGAAAGCATGGCTATTCAAATGGCGATCGGCTCCGATTTCATCATGGCACTCGACGTGTGCCCCATGGCGAAATCGCCGCGCGAAGAAATTGAACGTGCAATGGACATCACCGCGCGCTGGCTTAAACGCTGCGTCACGTCGATGACGCGCGAAGAATCTCGCCTCATCGGTATTGTGCAAGGCGGTATTCATGAAGACTTACGCAAGCAACACGCCGAGATGGTGCTCGAGCACAATTTGTTCGCCTACGCGATAGGCGGCCTGAGTGTTGGTGAAGACAAAGACGATATGTGGCGCACCGCCAATTTCACCGCGAGCATTTTGCCGACCAACAAACCGCGTTATCTCATGGGTGTCGGCACGCCGGATGATGTGCTCGACGGCATTAAAGCCGGCATCGACATGTTTGACTGCGTTATGCCCACGCGAAATGCACGCAATGGCACGCTATTTACCTACAACGGCAAAGTTTCGATCAAGGCCCGTGCGTATGCTTGCGATCGCGCGCCGCTTGATGAGCATTGCGCCTGCTATACATGCAAGACTTTTTCACGCGCTTATTTGCGGCATTTGTTTGTGACGAAAGAGATTCTTTATTATCGCTTGGCTTCACTCCACAACATTAGCTATTATTTGAGCCTCGTGAAGTCGGCGCGCGTCGCTATTATTGGGAATCGCTTTGAGGAATTTTATCGCGAACGAAAAAAAGCGCATGCGAATCTTGATTGACACGCGCATAGGTGCACGAGAAGCCAAACGACCCACGCTACCGACAATTTCACCGGCCTTCCCCTTCTTTGAAGCTCTTCCGTGGGCTCCCATTGCATCTAGCTGCTTTAAATGCTTCACTGCGCGATCGTAAGGAGAAGTTTATGACAGAAACTCAAATTCATAATTTTGCCCAGGCGGCCGCAACCGGTTCTGGTGGCGGGCTTATGAGCACATTGCTCATGTTTGCCGCTATGTTTGCGATTTTGTATTTCATCCTGATTCGACCACAGCAAAAGCAACAAAAGAAACATCAGGCATTACTTGCTGGCCTAAAAAGAGGCGATGAGGTAATTTTGTCGTCGGGAATCATGGGGAAGGTCTTTGCGGTTGAAGATCGCGTGGTAATTATCGAAGTCAGCGACAAAACTAAATTGAAGGTACTCAAGCAAGCGGTGCAAGGATTGGTAGGCCCGAGCGAAGGTACTGACGTGAATAACGGTAATCCTAAGCCCAAAGACCAAGGCCCTGTAGCCTAATCTCTTTTGATTAAGTTGGAGAAAACATGCAAACATCCTGGAAGCTCAGGCTCGTTATCGCGCTTCTAGCGTTGGGCGTCGCGACGTATTTCTTGTACCCGTCCCTCGTCTATTTTGCGTTAGATGACACGAAGATTCGCGAAGTTCGACAAAGTAAGAGTGCCTTCTATAACTATCTGCCGAGTTGGTCGCCTAAATCCCATATCGTTCCTGGTTTGGATTTGCAGGGCGGTATTCACATCGTTCTCGGCGTTGATTTGGAAAAGGCCATCACCGACAAAACGGCTCGCGCTGCCGACCGTCTCATCGTATTCGCTAAGGAAGAAGGCATAACCGTTTCGTCACTCAAGCAAATTGGTGACAATCCAAATCTACAAGACCATGTTGAGATTAGCCTCAGCAACGCGTCAGAGGTCAATACGTTTAAAGATAAGGTCGTTAAGAAATTCTCTGATTTTCAGTTTGTTGCTTCAAACGACAACATCGTGACGCTGCGTCTCATGCCTGAACTCATTCAATCGATTAGGCAAGACGCGGTTCATCAAACCATCACCACCATTTCTAATCGTATCGATAAGATGGGTGTGACGGAGCCTTCGATCTCTCGCC
>CAZRSD010000251.1:0-2778 GCA_964602645.1 uncultured Myxococcales bacterium | reverse complement strand
TAGAATCGAATGAGAGTTCAGTGTCTGCATAACTCATAACCGGATAATTAGAGCGAATATTTTTAACGGAATGACGGCAGTTACGCATTCACTGTTGGAATAAAATCGGTGCAGAGGTCACAGAAGCATTAGCAACAGACGCCCCTCATTTCGACCAATGCATAATACAGAGCCGCTTCAGTGGGAGGGAGAAGGCGAACAACAGCGTGCATGTATTCGTGTTTGGGACTGGTCGCACAGTGTGTCTATCTCAGGCGCGGGTCTGAAAATAAAAACTGAATGCTGCGGCTTTATTGTAGACGGAGCCAAAACGCTCGAGAGAATCCAGGTGCTCTCGGAGATCAAAGGTACAGGCACGCCTGACCCTAATCCTGGCATTCTACGATTAGAGGTCAATGAAGAATCAATCGCTCTCAGAATGACCGTAAACGTTTCGGAGGCAATCTTCGATCAACTGTACCGAGTGTTCGCGGCTTCATCATCGGAGGGCCAGCTTTGGATCAATTTGACGCTAACTAATTCTAATTGGTTCCATCCCCAATTTTGGAAAACTGGATGGCAGAGCTGTGACCTCACAATTTTAGCTTTCGATTTGATTTACAAAGGGTACGTAACCCCTAGCCAACGCGAACTGACTTCTTAGTTTGCGAAAATGTGTAGCAGGTATTCTTTTGAGAGCGAACTCGACTCCGACGAAGTGACGTAATTATTAGAACACTTGCCTCCTTTAAACTGATTTGAGGGCTAGAAGACTTATACGGTTGAATTTTATGTAACCATTGGATACACTCATCAGCGTGGGCAGAATCATCGGTATTTAGGGGACTGGAGACAATGAGTGACCACACTAAAATAGAATGGACGGACTCCACTTGGAATCCAGTTAGAGGTTGCTCAAAAATAAGTCCAGGTTGTGCAAACTGCTACGCCGAAACCTTTGCAGAACGCTTCCGAGGGGTTCTGGGACATCCTTACGAGCTTGGTTTTGACATCCGTTTGGTGCCTGAAAAAATCACTGAGCCGTTACTGTGGCGAACACCTAGAAAGATTTTTGTTAACTCCATGAGTGATCTTTTTCATGAGGCAGTCCCAACTGATTATATTGAAAAGGTCGCCCTCGTAATGAAGAGAGCGAATTGGCACACATTCCAAGTACTGACGAAACGATCATCTCGAATGCGGGACTTGCTCTGCACAAGACTAAAGTTTGCGGCACAGGAGCGCCATATCTGGTGGGGGGTTAGTGTTGAGAACAAGAAAAATGGGTACCCTCGCATAGAGGATTTGCAAAAGACACCAGCTAAGGCCCGCTTTCTATCGATTGAGCCACTACTGGAAGATTTGGAGACAGTGAATCTGTCTGGTATCGGCTGGGTTATCGTTGGTGGTGAATCAGGAGCCGGAGCTAGGCCAATGCATAAGGAATGGGTTATTGCACTGCGTGATCAATGCAGACGATCTAGAGTTCCATTTTTCTTTAAGCAATGGGGTGGGGTGCGAAAAAATGAAGCTGGCCGGATGCTTGATGGAAGAACATACGATGAGTTTCCTCTGCTGCCTAGCCAGCCAGTTCCGTCCTCTCATGAGTTATTAAGTTTACGCAAAGAGCTGCTCCTAGCCTAACGTGTCTGACGATTTTCACAAAAAGCCCTTCGATCAAGGCACGCTCACCAAACTAAAACTTTTCGAACTTTATACTGGCGAATGGTTGCCAGTGTTTTTGTCTCGAGCCAATTCGTTCTGTCGGGCCATCCATATTTTTGACTTTTTTGCGGGTCCGGGTAGTGATCTGGCGGGAGAGCCTGGTAGCCCTATTCGCATATTAAAGACGTTGACCAAATTTGAGGCACTAGCAGGATGGAGCAAAGTTGAAAAAAATCTACATTTTTTCGATGAGTCTTCGAGCAAAATAGCTGTGCTCAGTAAAAAAATAGATGAACTAGGCTTGAAACTCCCGGGCATCACGCTGGATGTACGTTCTGCCGCATTCGCGCAGGCATTCGGAGAGTGTCATGGCATATTAAGAAATCCAAATGCCGCAAAGTTAGTCTTTATTGACCAGACAGGCGTTAGTCAAGTTACGCCGGATGTATTTCGAAGTTTGGTGAACGCTCCCATGTGCGATTTCATGTTCTTTGTGTCATCTTCAACACTTCATCGATTCAAAGAGGATCCGAATATCTTTCAAAAGATCGAGACGCTTGAGGATCATTATCAGGTTCATCGCGCAGCATTGCGATATTATCGTGGCTTGTTACCGGCCGGAAAAACGTATTATTTAGCACCATTTTCCATTAAGAAAGGTGGCAACATTTACGGAGTGATTTTTGGGTCGGCCCATGCCCTAGGAATTGATAAGTTTCTCCAAGTTGCGTGGAAAAATGACGAGCTCCGTGGAGAGGCAGACTTCGACATCGATAGGGAAAACTTGCATCCCGGAGATTTGCAGCTTCCTTTCAGAGAAACCCGTGCGAGCAAGATAACCGTTTTTGAGGAAACACTAGAAGCGCTTTTGAGAGCCGGGCAGATACGGAATGAGGGGGATGTCATCCAAGTATGTTTTGATCATGGGGTGAAACGACAACACGCAGAAGAACTTCTGAGGCGGTTGAAGACCGAGGGTGTCATTGAGTTGTCGTTTAGGGTTCCGGACATCGATCGTCTTGCTGAGCCACGGCCTATACGGCTAAAAAAGAAAGTTTGAAGCGGACAGGCTACTGGTCCGAAAGTATCGTATGGAAGAGCACCTCATGCGCGTATAAACCCTGGGAGCAAGCC
>CAZRSD010000250.1:2320-2780 GCA_964602645.1 uncultured Myxococcales bacterium | reverse complement strand
TTGGTGGATAATCAAGAAAGCGTTGCAAACGTGAAGTGAAGTAAGCTTACGAGGCTTTGCGGATGCGGCAATGCACGCGCGTGCTCGTGGGCGCGCTCAACGTGCTCATGTCCGAGGCTCTTGACCGACGCGGCAAGCGCTGCAACGCCACTGTTGTCGTCGATGTCATCCTTGACCTGAAACGCTGCGCCAAAATTTTGGCCAAAGCGTCGCAATAGAGCGACCTCGCTCTTGCTTGCACCGACCGAAAGCCCACCGATCACCGCGCATGCTTCGAAGAGGCGCGCGGTCTTCGCATGATTGATGCGTAGCCACGCTTCTTGATCGGTCTCGTGCGTGTGGGCCAAATCTTCGGCCTGCCCAGCGACAAGACCCATGGATCCTGCGGTGCGCGCGAGCTCTAGCACGACGAGCACAGGCTCATGCGCGGTTTTTGCCGCAAGCAAAAAAGCATCAGCGA
>CAZRSD010000250.1:0-2310 GCA_964602645.1 uncultured Myxococcales bacterium | reverse complement strand
CAAGGCATCGCCCACTAACACCGCAAGGCCTTCATCGAAGCGACGATGGACACTCAGCCGCCCGCGGCGATAATCGTCATCGTCCATGCAGGGCAAATCGTCGTGAACGAGCGAGTAGGTGTGTACATATTCAACGGCACAGGCGCCTAAAATGGCGCGCTTAATCGCAACACCACGTGGCAGATCGCCGCGACACGCAAGTGCCGACGCGAGCGTCATGATCGGCCGCAAGCGTTTACCCGGCGACAATAATGCGTAACGCATCGCTTCTTCTAAACGCTTAGACCGAAAGCCCTCGTTGTCATGAGTAAGGCTTACCGCAAGTTCGCGCTCAATGAGCCGTAAAAGCTCAGCAAAACTAGGTTCGGTCATTCCCGTCACCCTCAGTAGAAATTTTCAGCTCTTTCACCGTACCGTCAGCCAAAATTTCTTCCATGCGCCCTTCCATGGCCTTGAGCTTTTCTTCGAGGCAACGCACGAGGCCGATGCCGGTCTCATAAGATTTCATGCTCTCTTCGAGGCTGAGCTCACCTTTTTCTAGGGCATCAACGGTTTTTTTAAGCTCGACCATCAAGTCTTCAAAAGTCTTTTCCATCCCTATTCTCCCTAATTTGTTGAAGTGATTTCGGAGACATTCGCATTCACCACGCCATCCTCGACGCGGATGCGAATCGACATTCCCGCGATAAATTGTTTTCGCTTATTCAAAACTCGCGCATCGTCTGATTCTACGACGCTATAGCCACGCGACAACACACGCAGGGGCGACAGCGCGTCAAGTTTGGTGAGCAGCTGCAGGTGTTCTTTGCGGCGTCGCTCGAACAGCGTGCGCATCGCTTCATGTAACGATTGCTTAATCTCCGTGAGCCGCGACGAGCTTTTTTCTAGTGCACGCGCCGGACTCGCTCGGAGCATGCGGCTTTTAACATCCAAGAGCGCTTCGCGCTTTAAGCGCAACTGGCGAAATGGTGCATGCAGCTTCAGCGCTTTATGGAGCGCATCGATTTTCGTCATGCGATCGCGAAGCAATTTGGCCCAGGTCGCGTCCAGCTTTTTGGTTATATCGTCGAGAATTTGCCAATGGCGAAACAGCAAAACGCGTGGATCTTTAAGTCGGCGCTTCTCTTGCGCAAGCAAGAGCGATGCGCTCTTCATGCGCGCTTGATGGCGCAGCGCAAGACTCGTCGCCATGGCCTTAAGGTGCGCTTCGACATCAGCAAGCACCGGCACCACCAAGCTTGCCGCATGCGTGGGTGTCGCGGCACGCACGTCGGCAACAAAGTCGCTGATGGTGGTATCGGTTTCGTGGCCCACGGCGCTCACGATCGGTGTCTTCGCATTGAAGATGGCGCGCGCGACGTCTTCCTCGTTAAACGCCCACAGATCTTCGAGCGATCCGCCGCCACGGCCAACGATGATCACGTCACAGGCGCCAAGACCGTCGAGAAATTCGATCGCGTTCTTGATCTCAAGACTTGCGCCCGCCCCCTGCACGCGCACGGGCACAAAGAGGATATCAACCTTGGGCATGCGCACTTTGAGAATGCGCACCATGTCGCGCAACACCGCGCCATGCGACGACGTGATGAGACCAACGCATTGATTGAATGGTTTAACGGGCTTTTTATGCTGTGGATCGAAGAGCCCTTCACGCTTGAGACGCTCTTTCAGTTGCTCGAATGCTAAGGCAAGCGCTCCCTGCCCAAGCGGTTCCATCGATTCAACGATCATTTGCAGGCGCGCATTGGCGCTATAGATGCTCACGCGTCCGGAGAAGATCATCTCCATGCCATCTTTCACGGCGAAGGGAAGGCGCCCAAAATGTGGCTTAAACATCACTGCAGGCAGGAGTGCATCGCTATCTTTGATGTCGAAATAACAGTGACCAGATCGCCATTGTTTGAATGAACTAAGCTCGCCGATGACGCGAACAAACCTATGCTTCTCTTCAACGTCGCGTTTAAGAAGTGCTACCAGCTGAGCAACTCTAAGCGGCTGCGCCAAGTTCTCGTCTTGGTCACTAGAAAGGAGCACATCTTCATAACTTGCAACATAGTTCACGTTTAGAGCCTTTAGGTTACGGGGGCCGTCATGATCAAGGGAATCTTTGGTTTGGGGAGAACTTTGACAATTAAAGCTGAGCCCTTTATTAAGATTCCGGTGCAGCGTAAAAATAGTATCAAAGGCTCACCTGGTTTCACTCATGCACTAGCAGAAACCATAACAAGGACAAGCGGTACCATAAATAATATGACGCAATTTGAATCACCATCGCATAATAGACCGGCAGACGACGCGCCGAAAGATGGC
>CAZRSD010000249.1:0-2792 GCA_964602645.1 uncultured Myxococcales bacterium | reverse complement strand
CGACGAGGCGTGTCGACGCGGATACTCGAAGAATTGCCGTATCAACAAGGCGAAATCATGGCGTGGCGACTCAACAAGCACATCAAAAGCGAGAGCTCATTTTCGAAGAATCTCGACGATGTGCTTAAGGACATGCTCGCCGAAGCAGAAAATGCTGGCGGTTACAAAAAGCTGACGGTGAAGGAGCTCGAGCAGTTTTTCGATTCCTATTCACCGCAGAGATTTAGGGAAGAATACAGCAAAATCTTGCGCGGTGGATTGTTTATGCCACCCGATCTTGCGCAATGTCGTCAGCCGCAACAAAGTTACGTGACGAAGTTTCGGCGAGTACCCGAGCGCGTGTCTACGCCAATTATTCATTACGGTCCGCTGCAAACAAATTGTGTTCGTTGGCTCAACTAAATTCATTTAAATGCGTTTCTCGTCGTAGTAAGGTAGCTCGAAAAAGTGTTTGCGAGGGTAAGCATGACTCGTTCGATCAAGGCTACAGGCGGAACTACCTTAAGTTGTCGCGGCTGGGCGCAAGAGGCTGCGCTGCGCATGTTGATGAATAATCTCGATAGCGAGGTTGCGGAAGACCCCGATCACCTGATCGTCTACGGCGGGCGGGGCAAAGCGGCGCGCAACTGGGAGTGCTACGATGAGATTGTGCGCCAGCTTAAAAACCTTGCCAATAACGAAACGCTGCTCATCCAATCGGGGCAAGCCGTTGGCGTCGTAGTAACATTTCCGCATGCACCACGCGTGCTGCTTGCTAACTCTAATCTTGTGGGCAAATGGGCAGACTGGGAGCACTTCGATGAGCTCGAGAAAAAAGGGCTCATGATGTACGGCCAAATGACGGCGGGCTCGTGGATCTACATTGGCAGTCAAGGCATCGTGCAGGGCACCTACGAGACATTTGCCGAGGCTTCACGCCAGCACTTTCACACTGAGGGAGGATTGCGCGGTAAGATCGTGCTTACCGCCGGGCTCGGCGGCATGGGGGGCGCGCAGCCGCTTGCAGTGACCATGCTTGATGGTGTTTGTCTTACTGTCGAGGTTGACGAGGAGCGCGCGAAGAAACGCCTCAAGACTAGATATCTCGACGTCATTTGTCATAATCTCGACGAGGCTATTGTCCGGGCAGAAGATGCACGCGCCGCACAAAAGCCACTGAGCATCGGTTTGATCGGCAATGCCGCACGCATCTATCCGCAATTGTGGGAGCGAAAGTTCTACCCCGATCTCATCACCGACCAGACTTCCGCGCACGACCCGCTTTACGGCTATGTGCCGCAAGAATTATCACTCGGTGAATGCAGAGACATGCGCGCACGTGATCCTGCGCGCGTGGTGATGCTCGCGCGCCAATCGATGGCGCTGCAAGTTTCGGTGATGCTCAAATACCTCGATCACGGTGTGCCCGTGTTTGACTATGGCAATAATCTGCGAGCTGAGGCGAAACTGGGCGGTTGTGAGCGTGCGTTTGCCTACGATGGCTTCGTGCCAAAATATATCCGTCCGCTTTTTTGCGAGGGCATGGGCCCATTTCGCTATGTGGCGTTGTCAGGCGACCCGAATGATATTCGCGCCTGTGACCAAGCGCTTGCGGAACTCTTTCCCCACAACACGTCGCTGCAGAAGTGGCTCGCTATCGCCGGGGAGAAAATCGCATTTCAGGGGTTGCCCGCACGAATCTGTTGGCTTGGCTATAACGAACGTCATCTCGCCGGTGTTTGCTTTAACGATATGGTCAAGACGAGGAAACTTAAGGCGCCTATTGTGATAGGTCGTGATCATCTCGATTGCGGATCGGTGGCGAGCCCGAATCGCGAAACCGAAAATATGCGTGATGGCTCAGATGCCGTCGCTGATTGGCCGATCTTAAATGCGCTTACGAACACGGCGTGCGGGGCGTCATGGGTGAGTTTTCATCACGGCGGTGGCGTCGGCATGGGTTATAGTTTGCATGCGGGACAAGTTATTGTTGCTGACGGCACTCACGAAGCACACGAGCGTCTCGTGCGCGTGCTCACAGCGGACCCTGCGCTTGGCATCATGCGTCACGCCAATGCTGGTTACGATAAGGCCAAAGCGATAGCGAAAGAGCGTGGCGTAAAGATCCCGCTGCTGACGTGCTAAGGAATGAGCATGAAGGTTGTTGAAAATATTGGCACCCTACTTACGTTTGTCGACGCCAGCAACGAAACTGGTGCGTGTGTTGATGATCCGATCGTCGTTATTGATGGCGAGACCATCGCTTACGCGGGCGCCCGTGCTGATGCGCCAGTGCATCAAGCTCACGAACATATCGATGCTGCAGGCGCGGTGGTGATGCCGGGCTTGGTTGATTGCCACTCACATCTGATTTTTTGGGGCATGCGCGCCGATGAGTTTGCGCGGCGCATGCGCAACGAAAGCTACCAAACCATTATGGCGAAGGGTGGCGGTATCATGTCGACGGTGGCAAAGACTCGTGCAGCGAGCGATGCTGAGCTCTACGACACCGCGCGCCAACGTGCCGATCAGATTTTGCGCCAAGGTGTGACGACGCTTGAAGTAAAATCTGGCTATGGTTTATCATGTGACGACGAGCTGCGAATTTTGCGCGTGGCCGAGCGGCTTTCGCGCGAGCACGCACTTGATATTCACCCGAGTTTTCTTGGCGCTCATGCGGTGCCGGCTGAATTTAAGAACAAACGCGAAGACTACGTCTCGCTTATCATCGATGAGATGCTTCCGGCGATTGCCAAGGAGAAACTCGCCGTCGATTGCGATGTCTTTTGCGAAGAGAGCGCATTTACGGTGGC
>CAZRSD010000248.1:0-2796 GCA_964602645.1 uncultured Myxococcales bacterium | reverse complement strand
ATGCCGGCTGGCTATTTCGGGCATTGAAAAGTCCTTATGCAGAATTTCTGTTCCATTGCTACCAAACCCCCGATACATTGGGCAATATGTTGCGACAAAGCAATTTTAGGAAGAGATGTTTTAGGAAGTTGCTCATGCAGTTTGGCCTTCCATCGATACGATTTCACGACTTGAGGCATTCGGCTGCTACGCTTTTCCTCTCGCAAGGAGTGCATCCTAAAGTAGTGCAGGAACGCTTGGGTCACTCACAAATTAGCGTAACCTTAGATACATACAGCCACGTGCTCCCGACGCTGCAAAAAGAAGCGGCCCAAAAGATAGATGACGTCCTTAGGTCTGAGTCAACTGATCTTCAAAAATGGACATCACAATAGAATTAAATTAGAAAGTTTGGCTGCACGGAAGCTGCCCAAAACAAAGTTTCTTTTAGCTCTAAAGTCTGCAAATCAAAGATATGAGGAAAATGAATGCAACGTCCTTAGTGCTCCCCGAGGCTTAGACATGCGCTACTAAAAAGGTTCTGACAACGAGGTCAGAACCTCTCTTAAATGGAGCCGACAAGCGGAATCGAACCGGTGACCTACTGATTACGAATCAGTCGCTCTACCATCTGAGCTATGCCGGCACTATAAGAGCCGGGGCAGCATGACCAAGCAAGACCTCTTTGTCAATATTCTTCGGGCAAATCAAGAGCCCTGTGAATAATCGTAAAAAAAAACGGTCTCCTCTGATATTGCGCTTTATTCTTTGCTACGGTGATCAGTAAATTTGAAGACGATGAAAAAGGACGGTTCGCCATGATATCAAACAGGCCTCACCTTTTTACTAGCGAATCAGTGACAGAAGGCCACCCCGATAAAGTTGCCGATCAAATTTCCGACGCCGTGTTAGACGCATATTTGTCTCAAGATCGCGATTCGCGCGTAGCTGTTGAGTGCGTGCTCAAGACCGGCTTGTGTTTGATTGCCGGTGAAGTGCGATCAAAGGAGCACGTAAACATTGCCGAAATCGCCCGCAAAAAGATTCAAGAAATAGGCTACGTCGCTGCCGATCATGGCTTCGACGGGGAAACCTGCTCCGTGCTGGTGGCCGTTGAAGGTCAATCCAAGGATATTGCGATTGGCGTCGACGCCACTGACAAAAAAGAACAAGGCGCTGGCGATCAAGGCATGATGTTTGGCTTTGCGTGCGATGACACGCCTGAGTTTATGCCTTTGCCCATTACCTATGCGCATGCGCTCGCCGCGCGCCTTGCACATGTGCGCAAGAGCAAAATTCTGCCATTTTTGGGTCCCGATGGCAAAACTCAGGTGACGGTGTTTTACGACCAAGGGCGTCCCGTCGGCATTAAAGAAATTGTTGTGTCTTCTCAGCATCTCGACGGCATTTCACAGTCGTCGATCCGTGAAGCGCTCATCGAAGAAGTGATCAAGAAGACCATCAAGCGCGAACACATGATGGTGGATATTCGCTTTCATATCAATCCAACCGGTGCCTTCGTGATTGGTGGACCAAAGGGCGACACGGGTCTCACCGGGCGCAAGATCATCGTCGACACCTATGGTGGCATGGGCCGTCATGGTGGCGGTGCGTTTTCTGGCAAAGACCCGTCGAAAGTAGATCGTTCAGCTGCATATATGGCACGCTATTTGGCAAAGAACGTCGTTGCCGCGGGCCTTGCTCGTCGCTGCGAAGTGCAGCTCGCGTACGCCATCGGCATGAGCGACCCGGTCAGCGTCATGGTGCACTCCTTTGGCACGTCGGTTGTGCCCGAAGAGAAGATCGAAGATGCGATCAAACGCATCGCTCCGCTCAAGCCCGCTGGTTTGATCGAGCATCTAAAACTACGTCGACCGATTTATCAAATGACGGCAAGCTACGGTCATTTTGGTCGTGCTGAGCCCGAGTTTAGTTGGGAGCGTACCGATCTTGCCGACGCATTACGCAAGCATGTGCTCTAGCGACATGTAAAGGATCTTCTCACCCATCGTCGTCCAGCGGACAAGCTGTGGGCGACGAGAGATGTTTACTGCACTTATGCTCGTAAATTTCCGATAGCCGCGGCGTAATTTGTCGACGAAAAAACATAAGACCCCGCCACCAGGCATGTGGCCCCCGCGGCTACGCATTCGCGCGCGGTGCGGTCATTGACGCCACCGTCGACGGAAATCAGGCAGGACTTATTGTTCACCGCGGCAAGCAATTGGCGAACCGCCGCTATTTTTGCCAATGCCGACCGCAAAAAGCTCTGGCCACCAAAGCCAGGATTTACCGACATGATGAGCACAAGGTCAAGTTCTTCCGCCACATATTTGATAGCGCTTTCATGCGTTGCAGGGTTCAGCGCGACGCCAGCTTTAATGTTGCGTGATTTTATCGCGTTGAGCGCGCGCTCAAGATGTAGGACACCTTCCGCATGCACTGTGATCATATCCGCGCCCGCGTCGATATAAGCTTCCAGTGAGCTTTCGGTGTTAGCGATCATGAGATGCACATCGAGCGGCTTTTGACTGAAGCGTTTGATAGCCGCAATGATGGGAGGGCCAAGCGTGAGATTGGGCACGAAATGACCATCCATCACATCGACGTGAATAAAATCAGCGCCCGCTTTTTCTATTGAAGCGATTTCTTCACCGAGTTTGAGAAAGTCAGCCGATAAGATCGAAGGTGCTATCTTAATCATAAGAGGATTCCACAAGTTTCGGTCAAAAAGCGCAAGACATCAGTTCCCACCCGTTCTCGATCATAATCAAGCGTGATGACGTGCTTATAGCCTTCATAGAAATTTTCCACGAT
>CAZRSD010000247.1:1802-2798 GCA_964602645.1 uncultured Myxococcales bacterium | reverse complement strand
GCACTCTTATGACCGCCTGCTACCGGCGTCGTCGTCGGGCCTTTAAGCGCAACGCCATTCGACCGGATCGAATCGATTGTTCGTTGTGGAACTGGGTGCCCCCCTTGCTCAATCGCAATTAAGCCAAGTCGTTGTTCTTCGAATTTTATGTCAACGCGCGCAGCCTCGATCACTGCCATTGCCCCACGAACAACTTCAGTCCCGATGCCGTCTCCCTCGATAAGCGTAATCACGTGTGCCATTAATGCCCTCTTCTAAAAGATATGTCTTGCCGCGTTCTAATAGTGCCGCCAAAATAGCTCGATGGAAAGAGCTGAAATTGTCTAAACAATAGAGGGTGTTATGGATTTTATTCTGGCGATTGATCAGGGAACCACTGCAACCACCGTTTTAGTGATCGACAAGCGAGGCCATGTTGTCGCCGAGGGATCGCAGGAGTATCCACAACATTTTCCTAAACCAGGATATGTTGAACACCTTGGCGTCGAAATCAAGCGCTCCGTCGAACTTTCAGTTCGTGACGCCCTCGACAAAGCTAAGATAAAAGCGAGCGACATAGCCGGCATCGGCATCACCAATCAACGTGAAACAGTGTGTCTCTTCGATCGCAACAACGAACCAATACGACCTTTTATTGTGTGGCAATGCCGACGAAGCACCGAGATTTGTGAAGAGCTCAAAGCAAAAAATCTCAATGGCTTCTTTCATGAAAAAACCGGCTTGCATTTGGATCCCTATTTCAGCGGTAGCAAATTGCTCTGGCTCTTTCGCGACGACCCATCGCTGCTGAAGCGCGCACAAACCGGAGATATCCTTTTCGGCACGATCGATAGTTTTCTGTGCCATTGGATGAGCAAAGGCGAACTACACATAACCGACATCACCAACGCGTCGCGCACCATGCTCATGGACATTAAAACCGGCGCCTGGAGCGACGAGTGTCTCGATATCTTCTCTGCGCCGCGCGCATGCTTGCCGACCATCGTAAAAAATATG
>CAZRSD010000247.1:364-1792 GCA_964602645.1 uncultured Myxococcales bacterium | reverse complement strand
GCCTTGGCGTTCTCCCCGACGGCTTACCGCTCGCTGCCATGGCCGGCGATCAACAAGCGGCGCTCTTTGGCCAAACCTGCCTCGCAAAGGGTGATGCCAAAGCCACTTACGGCACCGGTTGCTTCATTCTCCTCAATACCGGGCGTGATTTAGTGTTTTCGAATCACGGGCTCGTTACGAGTGTCGCATATCAGCTCGACGACGAACCCGTGTACTGCATGGAAGGCTCAGCGTTTATCGCAGGCGCCGTCGTGCAGTTTTTGCGCGACAATTTAGGACTCATCAAAACGTCACCAGAAATTGAAGCGCTCGCCAAAACTGAGCCCGACAATGGCGGCGTCGTGTTCGTGCCAGCCTTATGCGGTTTGGGTGCGCCCTACTGGAAACCAGGGGCGCGCGGTGTCCTCGCTGGACTCGATCGCGGCACAACTAAAGGACACATTGCGCGCGCCATCCTCGAAGGTATTGCGCTGCAGAATACGGATATTTTGTCGGCGGTGGAAAAGGATGGCATCAAGCCAAACGTGCTCAAGGTCGACGGTGGCGCTGCCAAAAATGATCTGCTCATGCAAATCCAGGCCGACCTCCTCGGTGTTGTGTGCATTCGCCCCGAGAGGTCGGAAAAAACTGGTCTTGGTGTCGGCTATCTCGCCGGGCTGTCCGTCGGATTTTTTGATTCAATTGAGACCATCAAGAATATTCGCGAAACCGCCAAACAATTTACGCCGAACAAAAATCGTACGTGGGCTGATAAGCTTATCGAGCGTTACCGACGCACGCTACAATGTGCCTAGCATAATTGGTGTGGGGCAGGAGAGAACATGCAGGATTTCATCGAACAAGTCGTCACGTATATTCGTGAGCTGCCTAGTTTTGTGAAACTGCTTGCGCTCATTGTATCGGTCATGATCGAGTACATTTTTCCGCTCTTTCCCGGCGACACCATCGTGCTCTTCGCCGGGTTCTTAAACGCGCACGAAGCGCTCGACCTCTGGCAAATTTCGGTAGCCGTACTCGTTGGTACCCTCATCGGATCATCGATCGCCTATGGTCTTGGTCGCCTGATCTATGAATATCAAGACCAATGGCACCGGCTTTCACAGCTCGCCAAGAGCGAAAGCTACCGCAAATTTGGCGAATGGTATCGCAAATGGGGCGTTTGGTTTTTGCTCTTCAATCGCTTTTTTCCCGGCATTCGCGCATTGTTCTTCTTTGTCGCCGGCGCTGAAAAGATCACGTTTGGCAAGGTCCTTCTCTTCGGCGGACTATCAGCGATCCTCTACAGCGCGTGTCTTTTCGTGCTCGGCTACACCTTAGGTTTTAAGGTTGAAGTTATTATTCGCTATTTTTATCAGTTCAACGCCATCGCCCTTGGCGCCCTCTTCTTCGTCATTGTTAGTGTTTTTGTCTTTCTTTGGCGAGCGGCCC
>CAZRSD010000247.1:0-354 GCA_964602645.1 uncultured Myxococcales bacterium | reverse complement strand
AGAGCTTAGATACATCGATCAAACGATGGGCATGTGGTGAGCAGCTCGTTTCTCAAGATTTATCGGTGATGTCGTCGAGAATTTTCTTCGCACCAGATGCCTTCATCCAACGCTTTCGCGATTGCAAAATACTTAAGACCACAATAGGGAGAGAAAGGTAGAAAAGTCCGAGGATGGTAACGAGAAAAATTTTATCAGCGAGCGACCACGGCAAATATAGAAACAACGCGACGTGAAGAAGGAGGAAGCCACAAAAAAACAAAAGCAGCGCAACGATGGTGAAGACCAAAACAAGATAGACGCTGCGAAGGCCGTCGACAACATCGACGTAAATACTCGCTAGATAGGTTTTGA
>CAZRSD010000246.1:0-2824 GCA_964602645.1 uncultured Myxococcales bacterium | reverse complement strand
GAGGAGCCCCACGGCAAAAAGTGCCGCCGAAAATCCCAAGATGTGATGCAGGGGAATCATGTCGTCTTTTCCGCTTTTTTTACTCGGTTGAGGCTCTTCGCAACGAAAATGGTCGTCACAAAACCAGCTAACAGCACAAAGGAAATCACTTCAACGTAAAAGCCATACGTATGAAACAAGGCGTAGGCAATTTCAGTGAGTGGTCGCGCGGTGCTCTGGTCGTGGGGAAAACCGTCTTTGAGCACCCACAACACTTCGCCAAAAAACACAACAACGAGCATCGCCATCAAGAAATTATTAAGACGTAACAGCTTCACCTTTTCAGAGACCAAGGCGTCGGGCTTAAGCAGCATAATAGCGAAGACAAAGAGCACCATGATAGCGCCCGTATAGATTATCACCTCGAGTGCCGCAGCAAGTTCCGCAGACAAACTATACATGCTCACCGCCAACGACAAGAGCGAAACGATGGCACAGAGCAACGCATGAATCGCGTGAGGCGTGAGCATGGCCCACCCCATCGCTATTACGGCTAAACTTGCGTGCATATAAAAAATAGCTGTCATCACTTTTCTCGGTTAAGGCAGTATGCTTCTCACATCTACCGGTTCCTTTTCTTTCAACGCTTGGCCCTTATCTTTGCCGGCAATGGCCAAACCCGACACGCGGTAGAAATTGTATTCGGGATACTTTCCCGTACCGCTGATCAGAAGATCTTGCTTTTCGTAGACAAGGTTTTGCCGCTTGTACTCGGACATTTCAAAATCCGGCGTAAGTTGAATCGCAAGCGTGGGACATGCTTCTTCACACAAGCCGCAAAAAATGCAGCGTGAAAAATTGATGCGAAATGATGCAGGATAGCGACGATGGCGCTGATCCTCACCCGCTTCAATCGCGATGCAGTCGACGGGACACACGCTTGAGCAAAGATAGCACGCAACGCAACGCTCTTCGCCGTCGGGATCGCGCGTCAGCACGATGCGGCCACGATAGCGTGGCGACAACGTTGGGCGTTGTTCAGGATATTGAACCGTGACCTTGCTCTTGAAGGTCCGCTTCAATACCACCCAAATACTGTCCAATATACTCCACATCGTTGCCCTCGCAGGCTTCACAGAAGCGTTACCAAAGCGGTACCCAAGAGATTTACTATGGAAAGCGGCAATAACACCTGCCAGCTAAACGCGATCAATTGATCAATGCGTGGCCTCGGCAAAGATGCTCGCAGCAAAATAAAGACAAAGGTCAACAACAGCGTCTTGGTGATGAACCACACTATCGGCGGCAATAACGGCCCATGCCATCCGCCAAAAAAGAGCAAGACCATCATCGCCGACATCAGCGTAACGCCCATGTATTCACCGACGAAAAACATGCCAAATTTAAGGCCGCTGTACTCAGCGTGAAAGCCAGCGACAAGCTCGCTCTCGGCTTCCGGCAAATCAAACGGCAGGCGATGGGTTTCAGCAAGCGCTGCAATAAAAAATACGGCGAAGCCTAAAAACTGCGGGAAAATATTCCACAGGTGTTGTTGCTGGCCAACGATATCAATGAAGCGAAACGACGCCGTTTTGACGACGACACCCATGAGCGACAAGCCCATGAAAACTTCGTACGCGATCATCTGCCCAACGCTACGCACGGCACCGAGCAAGGCGTATTTGTTGTGCGATGACCAACCGGCAAGCGCGATGCTGTACACACCAAGCGACGAAAACGCCAAAAACAGCAGCAAGCCAACACTTGAATCGAGCACGACAAAACCGGGCGCCCACGGCACGAGGCTAAAGCCGAGCAATATCGTCGCGATAATGATAGCGGGCGCGAGCACAAAAACTTTGCGGTCGGCAAATGGTGGTATCCAATCTTCCTTGAAGAACATCTTGAGTGCGTCGGCAACGACCTGCAAGAGACCAAAATAGCCAACGCGATTTGGCCCATAGCGATCTTGCCATACTGCCAAGAGACGCCGCTCGATCCAAATCATCATGGCGCCGAAAGTCAGCGGTATCAAGAGCGCAACGAAGGGCATGAGGATCATCCACGCGTCGGTGATAGCACTCATACTTGCTCCTTATCTACCACACGGCATAGGCATGTTGCGAAGAAGAGCGAGGCATCTACGAGACCATAGGGCAGCAATATCACGCCCGCTGGTACATCGTCTTTAGTTTTTGCAAGCAAAGAAAACTTGCCATGCGACGACTCAAGAACGATAGGTGCAAATTCGCTGAAGCCAAGCTTTTTGGCGTCGATGGGAGAGATTTCTGCTTCAACCTCAGGCAGACGCGTCGCCAATGCCGACGAGAAATTCGCACGCATGTAACTCGAGAAGACGTGATAACGAGGCAATATATAAAAATTCGGTACCTGCGCTTGCTCTTTGTCGGTGAACGTCTCAGCGCTCACACGTGCTTGTAGCCCATGTGTAAAGAGGCGCACGCCGCCAAATCCATCGGGCTCCTTGGCGTTCGGCGTGAGTATTGACTTAAACGATGCCTGCACTGAATTCCATTTCGGTGCCCACGACGAGGAAAGCAGCGGCAACGGAATTTTTTTACGGACACCTTCCATGGAAAACGCGAAGGGTGAATCCGGATCCGTCGGTGGTCTTTGCTCGTGCACATTGATGTGCGCGCGCAGGGCTGTGCGACCGCTGGCCTCACTGGTTTGGCGCGGAATCTTTTGGCCAATTATGCGAAACTCAGCGTCGTAGAGCTTATCGAAGCTGTCTTCTCGAATACCGATTTCGCGGGAGAGATCGTGGCTGACATCGTCGATGGTTTGATAGCGCATCCGCAATTCTTCAGGCAACAGTGCACTC
>CAZRSD010000245.1:0-2839 GCA_964602645.1 uncultured Myxococcales bacterium | reverse complement strand
ATGCTTTATGATCTTGCACCCAGGAAACGAGCTCAAAGCCACGCGCTTGGTATTGATCTTGAATACCGGCGGACATTTCAGCCTCCTTCTTAAGGCGACTTTCTTTTTCTTCAGCAGTCTCGACATGCTTTTTACGAATTAGTACCATGTATGATTCATCCCAACACGAAATCTCGGCGCGCGCGTGGATGCCGTGAGGCTTGCGTCGCTTCTGGTTTGTCCCTAGCATCTTAGGGGATCTACATCAATTGTGGACCCCGCAATCACAAAAATATAAAGGATTTCTTATCCATTGGACCAAAAAAATCAAGCTTTACCGTTGGACTAAATTGGTTTCGCTATCTCCTCAGTCAACGCGGACCATTTTGTTCGATAGGAGAATTTTTGACCCACCACTCTTGTCAAAAACCAAGCGATAGGTCATGAGTCTTTTCGCGATGATGATTATGCGGCGATGGTGGAATTGGTAGACACGCTACTTTGAGGTGGTAGTGGCCAAAAGCTGTGGGAGTTCGAGTCTCCCTCGCCGCACCACGATGTTGGCCCCCAGCTTTGGGGGTTTTTTGCCGTCGTCACGCCTATTGAACCCTCATGCGCATCAACGGCACAAAAATCGGCGCTGACGAAATACCTTGGAAACTGCCGCAGCGTGGATCGGTCGCTCGCAATTTAGCTTGCTTGGGCCTTCAATGCTTCAGCTTGAAAATGGGTACGAATCTTGGTGATTAAATCTTCAAGATCGCCGGCAAAGAGCTTCGGCAAATTATAGACGGTAAGCCCGACACGATGATCGGTGCAACGATCTTGCGGGAAATTATAGGTGCGAATCTTGTCTGAGCGATCGCCGCTCTTTACCATGTCACGACGTTCAGCTGCACGCTCTTTATCAAGTTCTTCTTGCATTTTGTCGTAGAGCCGCGCACGCAGAACTTTCATCGCTTTCGCTTTATTTTTCAGCTGGCTCTTTTCGTCCTGACACTGCACAACGAGACCGGAGGGGATATGCGTGATGCGCACGGCCGAGTCAGTGGTGTTAACACTTTGGCCACCCGGACCTCCGGCGCGAAACACGTCGACGCGAATATCTTTTTCCTCGATTTTGACATCGATTTCTTCGGCTTCAGGCAAGACCGCAACGGTACATGCCGACGTGTGCACACGTCCTTGCGTTTCCGTCTCGGGTACGCGCTGCACGCGATGAACCCCCGCTTCGTATTTGAGATGCGAATAAACTTCGTTGCCGCTGATCGTCGCCGTGATTTCCTTAAAGCCGCCCTTGCTGCCTTCTGAAGAGGACATGATTTCCACCTTCCACCGCTTCCCTTCAGCATAACGGGCATACATTTCGAAAAGCTCGCCGGCAAATAGCGCTGCTTCATCACCGCCAGTGCCGCCGCGAATTTCGAGAATGATGTTTTTCTCATCGAGCGGATCTTTGGGCAGAAGCAAAACTTTTATGCGTTCGTTCAACTCCTCGGACAACGCGGTCAGGCGATCGATTTCTTCTTTCGCAAGCGCACGCATGTCAGGGTCACTGTCTTTAAGGAGCTCTTGATTTTCTGCGAGTTCAGCATCAGCCTTCTCGAGCTCGTCAAAGGCTTCAGAAATTGGTTGCAGCAGTGCACGCTCTTTGTTGAGCTTGAGCATGGTCGCCTGATCGAGACCGCTGCCGCTCAATTTGTCGAGGATCGCATGGTATCGCTCTTTAATACCGAGAAGTTTGTCGCGCATAGCCTAACCTGTGCTGACGAGGAACAAAAAGAGAAAGGTGCTAACGGCGCCGATCTTCCCCGGTGTACTTTCCGCTAACGACCTTCACGATAACGGAAATCGCGAAGATCGACGGTAACACTATCACCATAAAAAAGGCGAAAAAGGGAAACACAATATCGAAAATGCCGGGCGAATAGAGACGTTCTAGCTCATGAGGCATACGCCAACCCTTCCGCAGGAATCTTTAACAAGACTACTTCTTGCCGACGGTTTGATATTTTTTGCGGAAGCGATCAATGCGTCCTTCGGTATCGATCAATTTTGCTTTACCGGTAAAAAACGGATGGCATGCCGCGCAAATGTCGATGTTGTATTCGCGCGTCGAGCGAGTTTCATAATTGGCGCCGCATGCACAAGCGATGGTTACGTTCTTATACGATGGATGAATTTCAGGTTTCATAAAACTCTCTACCTATGCCAGGTGTTCTGGTTTTGCATAAAAAATTGAAAGCGACATGTTTTTTAGCAATTTGACCACCAAAGTCAACTCGCCCAGGGTGCTTCGTTACCTTCATTCGGCTGCGTCCGGTTTTTTATTCACGTATTGCAGTGGTTCGCTCACTTGCTTATACAGGGGACTTACAATGAATTGTGAAGGAACTGCCATGACCATCGCAAGCAATCACCTGCGAAAGAGCTTTTTAGATTTTTTTCGGCGTCATCATCACTTTATTGAAAAAAGTGCGCCGCTCATTCCGGCCGATGACCCGACCTTACTCTTTGTAAACGCGGGCATGGTGCAGTTTAAGAATGTCTTTACCCAAAAAGAAACCAAGCCCTATAAGCGCGCGGCCACCAGCCAAAAATGCGTTCGCGCTGGCGGAAAACACAACGACTTAGAGAACGTTGGCCACACCGCCCGCCATCACACCTTCTTCGAAATGCTCGGCAATTTTTCGTTTGGCGACTATTTTAAGGAAGAAGCCATCACCATGGCGTGGCAGTTTCTTACCGAAGAGCTCAAGCTCGATAAGAGTCGCTTAAGCGTAAGCGTGTTTGCAGGCGACGCCCAAGTACCCGCCGATACCGAGGCGGAGGCAATTTGGCGCGATACGATCGGCTTGCC
>CAZRSD010000244.1:0-2839 GCA_964602645.1 uncultured Myxococcales bacterium | reverse complement strand
AGCTGAGCACCACCGCGAAAGGAAATTGGCCAAATGACGTCGCCGCTATTTGTTTGTTGAGGTCACGCCTGATGCGCCGGTTGGTGCGCGCACGTTCATTGCCCTGTTTCAAAAGCATGAGCGCTTGCTCGGGCGACATCGTGCGTTGTAAATCCATCGTCGTGTGATCGACGAACTGATACGACGACAAAAACGCATATTGGTTCTTAAAGCCCACAGAGCTCACATCGATATTGCGCGCCCTAGCAAATTCACGTTTGTAGTCTTTGATAAGATCCAACACGTCACTATCGATGTAGTCAGTATCCGTGGCATCAATGACGACGCGGCTGCCGCTCGGCAAACCTTTCAACGTCTTGGCTAAAGACGCGCGATTGAGAAAGCTTATATGATTGCCAAGAATGAGGCGATGTAACGCGCCACTCACGTGATGCTCTTCTATCAACCGAATCGGTCCATTTAGATTGCGCTTTAGAATAAAAAGCAAACCAACGCCAAGCCCTATCAAGACACCGGTTAACAGATCGGTAAAGAGAATAGCGAGAAAGGTCGCCGCAAACGGCAAAAACTGATCATAGCCTTGCGACCACATTTCCCGCACGATGCGAGGATGGGCCAGTTTATAACCAGTAACGATCAAGACAGCGGCGAGACACGACAAGGGGATTTGGTTTAACAACAAGGGCAATGCCACCACGCAGATCAACAACAAGAAACCGTGAATAATGGTCGACTTCTTTGAATTAGCGCCAGCATTGATATTAACCGAACTGCGAACAATCACCGACGTTGTTGGCAAGCCGCCGATGAGGCCTAGGAGACAATTGCCGACGCCTTGGGCAAACAGCTCGCGATTTGGTGGCGATTTGCGCTGCTTTGGATCAAGTTTGTCGACAGCCTCAATGTTGAGCAAGGTTTCTAGCGACGCAACCAAGGCGAGGCTGATACCCGCTAACCAAATCCGCGGTTCAAGGAAACGCGCGAATTCCGGCATGGTGAAAATTCCTGAGAAGTCACCAAAACTCTTGATCACCGGCACCAATACACGATGTTCTTCACCGATGGTCCACATCCCGCCATAGCCCGCAAGCCCCATCGTCATGAGCGTAGCAATGATAACGACGACGAGTGGCGCAGGAATAACTGAGGTCTTCAGCACATGCAGTTTGTTCCACGCGATTATCAACGCAAAGGAAAACAAGCCTACGGCCAAGGCTCCCCAATGAATATGAAAGAACATGTCGCCAAGTGCGGAAAACGTCGTCTCATGATTGTGCTGCATGAAGGCCATGTCGCCTTCAAAATCTTTATCGAGACCAACCAAGTGGGGAAGCTGCTTGAGGATCAAGATGAAACCAATTGACGCAAGCAAGCCTTTGATCACGCTGGTTGGGAAAAAGTCGGCGACAAAACCTAAGCGCAAGAGTCCCATCACCATTTGTAGTCCACCCGCAATAACGAGTGATGCCAAGAACGCCTCAAATGATCCAAGCGTCACGATTTGGGCTGCGATGATCGTCGTAAGACCAGCGGCAGGACCGCTCACCGACAAGGCTGAGCCGCTTAACGCACCGACAATAATACCGCCGACAATACCAGAAAGAAGACCGGCAACGATGGGCGCATTCGACGCGAGCGCAATTCCTAAACACAGCGGTAACGCGATCAAAAACACCACGATAGCGGCAATAAAATCCTTACCAAAAGACTCAGCACGTGCATAAGCTGGATTCATGTTTCCCCCCAACTTGTGAGTTTGTGAGTATATAGAAAATTCACCACACCGTTGTCATCGGTCGAATGACGGAGTTAACAAGAATCCTAGCCTTAGCGAGCGGCGAAGTAAAACGCAACCCTGCGGTGTTAATTGAACTACCATTGCCAACGTGGGATTCCGGGTTCACTGCGCCAATCGGTTCGTGATCTTGAGCCTACCCTCGGTCTTGAGCCGAGGTGAAGACGAACGGAACGACAACCGCTTAACTCAGCTCAGCCCCTCGAGCAACTCATACATCTTCATCAAAAAGATCTGATTCTCGGCGGTTAGATGCCAAGGAATCGCATCGCGCGACATTTTCCCCTTGAGCTCCACGATCGCTTTCTCAAGCGTTTCGATCGCCGTGGCGCGTTGACCGAGTGCGTAAAGTGCCTCAGCCTTGAGGATATAGGTCATGTAACTGTCGCAACCTTCTTCGAGCGATTCGTTGATGAGTTTGAGCGATTCGTCAGGGTTATAAAGGTTGAGCACCGCAAGCGCTTTGCTGCGCAGGTGCATGCCAGCGAGAATGCGGTTGAAGCCAAAGCCGTCGAACTCCCGAAAATGCTCCATACCATAGGTGTTGAGCGACTTGAGTTCTGAAAGCCTGCCAAGATGCGTGGTGATTTCGACTTTGCTCGCGCTTGCGGCCCACAAGCCAATGCACATCGCACGCCAATAGGTATATTCTGGTGTCATCTCGCCCATGTTCTTTGGGTTTAAATATTCAGTCACCTCGATACACTCACGAAAAAGCTTTGCCGGATCTTTGACGTCAAAGCGTTCTTGGGCAACTTCTCCTTCAAAAACCACAAGGCGCGCGTAGCGATCAAGCGCCCATCTGCGTAGCTTGTTAGATTCGCGCTTATCTTTGATGATTTTGTAATAAAGGGTTTTGGCACGATGAACGGCGTCGAGGTCTTCGCCACGTCTATCAAACAGTGCGTCGGCCTTCTTCATTGTCTCCACTCCACTCGACAACGATATCGTCGAGAAACTTGCTACTATTGCCAACAAAAAGCTGCGACCATAACCAATAGAAATCATTGTATTCCCCCTTTCTATGACTGATCGTCTTATCAA
>CAZRSD010000243.1:0-2847 GCA_964602645.1 uncultured Myxococcales bacterium | reverse complement strand
TTTCCGTCATGAGCGGTTAGCGTACATAATACATGGCGATGCAAATGACCACCATCAACAATAATAGTGGCATGAAGACGAAATTAAATTGGCGAATTTCTTTCACAGCGAGCTTCCCTCACTATTTACTGTAGCCGCCTCAAGCATTTGTTGGTGCTGACGGCCCTTTTATTTTTTTACTGATTTGAGAAACCCTCTATGCGTGTCGTAGTGAGCGACAGCTTTTTAACGTGGGAGTAACGATGACCCAATCGTCTTGCGTGCATTATCATGTCGATCGCGACTTTCCCGAGCCAAAATATATTTCGCACGCTGTGGCTGTGCTTCGGCATGGAGGCTTGGTCGCGTATCCCACGGACACCCATTACGGGATAGGTTGCGCGCTCGATCAAAACGACGCCATTAGTCGCATTCTTAAGCTGAAAAATCTTGATCAGCACCATCTCTTGTCCATCGTCTGCCCCGATCTCGCCGATATTGCGCGCTACGCGATTTTGGAAAATAACGCGTATCACATCATGAAGCGCCATTTGCCGGGCCCTTACACATTTATCTTAAAAGCCACGCCAGAAGTTCCGCGCGTATTTCGTTCGGAACGACAAACCGTCGGTATTCGCGTGCCAGCACATCCTGTGACGGCGATGATGACGCGCATATTTGGCAAACCCATAGTTTCTACGTCGACAGTTCTCAATAATCGCGTCTGTCACAATGGCACTGATGTAAATCGAGAATTTGGCCACGGCTTAGATTTGATCTTGGATGCCGGTGAAATTGAGCCTAGAGATTCAACCGTAATAGATTTGTCAGGTCCTTATCCAGTCGTCGTGCGGCAAGGAGCAGGCGATATCAGCGGCATTGTTGTATGAAACAAGGACGAAGCTTTTTGTCGTCATGATGGGTTTATGACGCTATCTACCTGATCGGTTTTCATGAGGCAAGGCAAACAGTCTTAGCGGCGAGTTTTATCAAACCTTCTTGATGAAGATCGCGCAAAATCCTCTCACAGCGTTCATCGTCCGCATCGACAAGACGGGGCAGCTGCCTCTGTGCGATGCGCCGTTGCGTTAAGAGCACGCCGAGAATCTTGCCGCGGACCTGACGATCAGAGCCAACAAAGCGCGATTGCCGATGATAGTGCACGCTTTGTCGACTGACATTGCCATGGGTTTTTTTCAGCATGACGCCATAATCCATCAGTGCGTAATACCATTCGCGCGAAGCATGGTGGGCAAGTGTCGCTTCGATCAATGGCAGAAGTTCGCGATCGTGAACGTCGGTGCGATCCTTAAAAAATGCATCGATAAAAACAGTGCGAATATTGGTTTCGATGAATACCGTCGGCTTGTTGAAAGCAAACGCTGTTATCGACGACGCCGTTGCTTTGCCTATGCCGGGCAGACTGACGAGCAACGCGGGATCATCGGGCAAGATGCCGCCAAAATCTTCGACAATAATTTGCGCAGCATTTTTCAGCGCCAAAGCGCGGCGGTTATAGCCTAGGCCTTTCCACAGCGCGAGAATGTCGGCAAACGGTGCATTGGCGAGTGCATTGAAATCTGCAAATGCGTCGACAAACGCGAGATATTTGGGCACCACACGATGTGTTTGCGTTTGTTGCAACATGACTTCGGAGATAAACACCCCATAAGGCGACACGACATCCCGCCATGGAAATGCGCGCCGATGTTCGCGATGATAAGCCCAAATCCGCGCAACAAATGCGTCATGCTTAAGCACGAGCTGGGCTCGACGAGCGAATGCACGCATCGATGAGGCGGTTAAGTGCAAGGAAGCGATGGCTGCATGAATTTTTCTCACGCATGGACATTTGCCTTATGGTTTTTTCATAAAATTGTCGTGGACTCTTCATTGCAACCTCACGAAACGTGCTGACATAGCAAGGCTAACTTGCAATGCCGTCAGGACGAAATTGCGCGTCTAAGAGCCTACGTTAACGCAGACTCTTAGACGCGGTAGAGACCGTGGTGCGCGATATAGTCGACCACATCGCGATCGACTAACGTAAGCGAAGCGTTCCCACGATTTTGGTGTGCAAAATCTCGCAAGCGTGTGCTGTTAATGTCCGGCAATGCATAGCCACGGTGCACGCGCGCCTTCGCAAGGACCGTGGGCAAGCTTGCGATTGGATAGGAACTGCGTTCAAAAATGACAATATCGGCATTTTGGACAACTTCCCCAGCACCATGCCAACGGTCAAAACTTTGTACCAAGTCGCTTCCAAGGCCCAAGTGAAAATGCGTCGAAGGATGTTGCGCTTTGAGATGTTTAAGCGTCTGCAATGTGTAGTTCGGTGCGTTGAGATGGTTTTCAACGTCGAGTACGCGGACTCGTGTGATGCGCCGAAAAGCAATTTCGCACATAGCGAAGCGGTGGTGAAAACCAGAAAGTGCACCCTTGAATGCATGATTGGCGCACGGGATGATCCACAGTTCTTCAATAGGTTCAAGCGCCAGAAAGCTGAGCGCCAAGAGTTGATGGCCGATATGGGGTGGGTCAAACGAACCGCCTAAAATACCGACGTGAGACGGTGCGTGGGCATTAGTATGTGCAACAGGTGCTGAGCCGGGCATAATTTTCCGTAAGTTCTTAAAACAGTCTCTTATACTTCATTGGCAAGGTCAGCGAGGGTAACCAATCGAACACCCGCTTCTTGCATTTCATGTTTTGCATTGACGATATCGTTGGGATGCAAACCGATGCCGCGACAGCCGTCGATGATGACATTGGTCTTAAGGCCCAAATAGATAGCATCGAGCGCGCTATATTTGACGCAGTATTCGGTAGCAATGCCGAGCAAATAAATCTCATCGAAGGCGCGCAGCT
>CAZRSD010000242.1:895-2862 GCA_964602645.1 uncultured Myxococcales bacterium | reverse complement strand
GCAACGATGGCGATATCACGACGTTGAAGACACCAAACAGCGATAATGACATCACCACGAAGAGTGCGGCAATCAGGAGCAACCCGATGGTATTTTGCATGAAGCCGCCCACCACCATGCCGATTGACGCAAAAATAGCGCCGAGCGCCGAATAGACCAAGCTCATGCCGAGCACATAAACAAGCGCAACGAGAAAGCCCTGAACGTGACTCTCGTAGCGCTTGGTGCCGATGATAGTGAGCGTGATGGGAATAAGCGGATAGACGCAAGGCGACAGCGACGTCAAAAAGCCTGCACC
Source organism: uncultured Myxococcales bacterium (assembly GCA_964602645.1). Classification (GTDB taxonomy): domain Bacteria; phylum Myxococcota; class UBA727; order UBA727; family JABDBI01. The sequence continues at coordinate 2,564 of CAZRSD010000242.1, read as the reverse complement.
TATCGCTAAAAGGAGCGGCAAGAGAATGTCGCCGTCAAGCAGTGAGCGCTCAAACGTCTCAAACAACGACGCATGGAGCGTGCTTGCCGTAAGCATTCCGATAAACAGTCCTGTGATGCTCGTGCGCATAGACTGATCATAGTCGATCTACACGCGTATGCGAGGAGCGTGGCGATAAATTAGCAGGGTAATGGAATGCCTCTCGCGGAGAGTACAAAGCAACGGCATTTCGATCTGTTACAGCGCTTAGCATAAATTTCCGAATGACCTCGCGCTGAGATTTTGGCCTAGATTTTTCTCGCTGCGACCGAGAATAGTCGACCTATTTGAGCGAGCAGCGAGGAAAATCTAGGTCAAAAGATCAAGCGAGGGCGTTCAGAAATTTATGCTAAGCGCTGTATTACCACAAGTAGTTAAAACCAATTTCTAAGCCACTAGAAACAACAGGACCACCAAGACTTCCCCAGAGTAAATTGGGTGTTGGCAAAACCAATGTCAAACCCATATTCTTGGCAAATGACCATTCTAAACCTACAAGGGAGGTTTGTAATAATCCAAACAATGAGTTACCTGAATAATTTTTTGTGAGATGTCTGCCTATTCCTCCTCGAGCGCTAATTAACCAAGATAGATGACTCGCTGGAAGTGGCAACCTTAATCTTAACAATGGTCCACCATGAAATAGGGCGCTTCCTTTAGTTCCGTTGCCTTCGATATATCCGCCAATCCAAAAGTTTTTATAGATTTGATATTCGAGCATTGCTCCGCCTCCTCCCACTGGGCCAAAGTCAATAGCACCAATAACAAATATAAAACTGCCATATGCTGATGAACTTAAATCATGAGGATAGCCACTCTTGTTTTCTGCTTCTTGGCATTTAGCGATTTGAGAAAATGAAATTGAAAGAAAAAACAAAATTAAAATACGCGGCATAACCAGCATAATCTCACCTTCGCTATTATCGATACGCGCCCACCTTAAGCATTTCCGAGGATATAATCAAGGACCAGGGCATACGCATCATGTCGACGATAGCCAGTATTTTTCTGTGACACCTGTCGTCGACATCACCTCGCCAACACGTTATTTGTCGACGTTTCAAGTGACGAAATTATTTCCGGATAGCTTCATGCAACGGTGCCTTCGCCAAAACCAAATATCGATAGCGCTGCTCACCACGTAGACGCATTACTTTCATTACGTCCTGATGCATAGCGGCAACGTCTTTAACATTGCGCGCGATGTCGCTGGTGAAAGGGTCTTTCACCGGATCAGTATACATTGGAGACATCGACTTCTTTTCAGCGTGGTTTATAATCAAATTCATGCCGAAGGAATAGCATGGGAAAGCCCTCGCTTCATTGTCGATAAACTCGCTGATTTCGAAGTCATTGCTCACGAGAAGATCGTTCAGCGCCGCCAATTCCGTCGTCGATTTCGCGATCAACGCCACATGAACGCCGGGCATCGTTGCTTTGAGGTGACTTATCATCGTGCTTCCGAGTGCATTGATGACCTTTTTATTGTCAGAAAACTGATAAAACAGCGGGTGTACAAGGAGAACCAGGCCAATCGGGTACTCACTATATAACGCCCACGTGTCGAGACTGAGACCATCTTGTACGGTCATCCTGCTGGCCAAATCGGGGTTCGTCAATTTCGTAGCTG
>CAZRSD010000242.1:0-885 GCA_964602645.1 uncultured Myxococcales bacterium | reverse complement strand
CCAAAAATCAGATCGGTACTAAACGCAAAACGAATGGCGGTCGCTTCTGCCGACGAGAGATATCCAACGCCCGGCATCAAAATGCCGTGCACATCGCGCAATGCCCCATGCGATTTATTGACCATTTCAACGAGACTTTGATAGAGGAGGCCGGCAGCAAGTTTGCTTTTGCTCGCGCGTTGATCGTGAAACGTATCTTTTACCAATAGGCCTGCGAAAAGCCCGTAGGTCGCCTTAAAGGTTTCTGCAAAAATGGTTAAGCCCTCATCTTCGATCTCGGCGCGGCTATATTTGCGCATCAGATCTTCGAGCGAAATTTCTTGTTTGACGGCGAGATTGTTGTGATGCGTGCACCACATCTTATGACCAGGCCATGCCTTAACTTGGCATGTGCGATTGCAATAGCGGGCAACTTTGCAGCCACTGCAAACCATAAACTTATCCGTTTCATTGTTATTGCATGCGTGGCAATGACTCGCCGGATCGACGGTAAAAATCGTCGAGTCAAAGGCGGATGCAAACGATAGGCTCGAAGCCAAAACGGAAACAACAGCTATAATAAATTTGTTCATAATTACTCAGACTTAGAGTGGTTATTCATGATTAAACAGTATCAAGTATGTCCTGAACGGCAAGATGGGCTCGCCAATTTTAGGTCACTTCAGCCAGAGCATACGTCGCGCAATCCGGCTGCAATAATTTTTCCGACAACCGAGTGATGCTCATCGACAAATCGCCTGAAGTTTTTGTTTCGTCGGTAAGATTTTTTCTGGAAACAATTTCAACGTCGATCCGTTAATTCACGTACTAACGAGGTAATCCATGGCAAATCAATTCGCCGCACATCACGCGAGCGCCCACAACCTTAATCAAGGACAAGATAAT
>CAZRSD010000241.1:0-2883 GCA_964602645.1 uncultured Myxococcales bacterium | reverse complement strand
ACTGACATTGTGGCGACGAGAGTGCCAAGCCCATCGACGTGACCTTGCACCATGTGTCCATCCATGGCATCGCCCAAGCACAACGAAAATTCAATGTTGACGATGTCGCCCGGCAACTTGCGCGCAAGCGTTGTTACCACACGGGTCTCAGTGCCTAAATCAAAGCCAATAGCGTTGTTGTCAGCTGCATCTCGATGACAAACCGTTAAGCACACGCCATCAATGGCGATGCTTGCACCAATTTCACCGCGCTTGGTAAACAGCGGGCAACAAATCGTGAGGCGGTGATTCGCTTCGTCGTAGGACCTTACCTGGCCAATACTTTTGATGATTCCGGAAAACACGTCACAAACCCCAATTGCCCGTCATCCGCCATTTAGCGGATTGACTAGAACTGCGGCCAATAGACTAGTTTTTGGGTAGCAAAATGCAAGGCAGGATATCTGGGTTTAATCCGGGTGTCGGGGGGTTACTAAATCATGTTTGGCACCATGGAAACCGCAGCAATAAGCGGGTTTGGCGCAACACACGTGCGTGTTGAAGTTGATCTTTTAAAAGGTTTGCCCACGTTTCAAATCGTGGGGCTTGCCGAAAATTCGGTGAAAGAAGCACGGGTTCGCGTGCAATCGTCCTTGATGAACGCCGGTTTTAGTTTCCCGAAGGGCAAGGTCATGGTCAATCTCGCGCCGGCGGATTTGCAAAAATCTGGCACGTGTTTTGATCTTGCGATCGCCGCGGCTATGCTGATCGCAACCGGTGCGATTCCCAAGGAGCGGATGGCGGGGATAGCGGCGATCGGTGAATTGTCTCTCACTGGCGAGATTCGCTCTGTGCGTGGCATGTTTGCGCTCGCCGAGTCGATCAAAGAACAAGGCTTTACCATCTTGCTCGTTGCCCCGGAAAATGGTGCTGAAGCGAGTCTCATACCGGGTCTCGTCGTCAAAATTGTCAAAACGCTCAGTGAAATGGTGCACGCGGTGGTGGCGGGTGATGTCATGGGCCTCTTGTCAGATGCAAAAGCGATGACAAACAATCAGCATGCTCTTTCGTTACCCGACATGGAAGATGTGATTGGCCAAGAAGAAGCTCGTCGCGGACTGCTTATTGCCGCGGCTGGCGATCACAATTTGGTTTTTGTTGGCGGGCCAGGCAGCGGCAAATCCATGATGGCACATCGTTTGCCATCGCTCTTGCCCAGCCTCAATTACGACGAGGCTATTACGCTTACCAAAATACATTCGCTCGCAGGCCAACTCCAATCGGGAACATTGATGACGAACCGTCCATTTCGCGCGCCGCATCACTCGATCACGCGTGCGGGCCTGACAGGTGGTGGCAGCAAACTGATTCGTCCTGGAGAAATTAGTCTTGCATGCTTTGGTGTCTTGTTTCTCGACGAGCTCCTTGAGTTTCCCCGTGCTGTCTTGGAAGTTTTGCGCCAACCGCTTGAGACTGGCAGTATCACCATCAGCCGTGCTAATTCTGCAACGACCTATCCTGCCCAAGTATCACTCGTTGCTGCGTTTAATCCGTGTCCTTGCGGTTTTGTGTCGCAAAAAGGTAATCGCTGTTCGTGTGCACCTGCGGCGATCGCCCGCTACCAGAATCGCTTCAGTGGGCCGCTCGCCGATCGCATCGATCTTTTTGTTAACGTACCGCCGGTGAATTTGCATTTGATGAATAGTGACCAGGTCGGTGAGTCGTCGGCGAGCATGCGTGCGCGCGTCGTGAAAGCACGAGCTTGGCAACGTGAGCGCAATGGCGCACTTGTGACCAATGGAAAAATGACGCGGCGACACATCAAAGATGTGGCGAACCTCACGCATAATGCGCACCATTTTCTCGTGAAGTCAGCGGAAAAACTGTCATTGAGCGCGCGCGGTTTTGATCGTGTCATCAAAGTTGCGCGGACCATTGCCGATCTTGATGACTCAGCGGTCATACTCTGTGATCATATCGGTGAGGCGCTGCATTTTCGTAAAAGTGCCGCTCTGAATGGCCACTGAGTCGACGAGAAAAGAGATATTTCTAGGCTTGCAAACGAGCATCGGGTGGAAGAAAAATCGTCGGTTAGTTGTTGAAATATTCTGTGCAAAAGACCACATATTTGATGAAAGTTTTTGAAAAGACTCTTTACGCTTGGCGCTGTTGGAATTTTACGTTTTGCGGTATTTTTATGAAGAAAGTTCGTATTCGATCTTTTCCATGACCCGATCACCGGCGAGATCGAGACGAAGTCGGAGGTAAATTCGTTCGACTATACCAAGAAACTAAAGATCCTAACGGTCCAGGAAAGGTTGGATGATATGCAAGACTTTACGGTAGTAGCCAAAGGACTTGATGGCGTAGTGGTAGGGGACACCCAGCTTTCGCGGGTCAATGGCGAAATCGGGGAACTGATCTATCGAGGCTATAACATCGACGAAGTAGCAGAGTGTACTTTTGAACAGATTTGCTACCTCTTTTTGTACGGTGAACTTCCGAGCCCTGAGCAAGAAAAGCAACTGCAGGCCGACCTTTCACGTCGCTACACGATACCCAAAGAAGTGATCGACTTCATCTGTTTTGCGGCTAAACGCGATCATCCCATGGCCACGATGCGCACGGCGATTTCTATGTTGTCGGCATTTACCAAGGAGCCTTCGCTCGAGAGTGAACCTGAACTGATCAATAGCTCGCTCGATTTGATCGCAAAGATAGGCACGGTTGCCGGTGCTATTAGTCGCGTGCGACAAAACAAAGTGCCGGTTGCACCGAATGTCTCATTTTGTTACTCGAAGAATTTTCTCTATATGTGCACCGGTGATGTTCCTGAAGACATCGTCGTCAAAACCATGGATACGGCCATGGTGTTGCACATGGATCATAGCTTTAATGCCAGCA
>CAZRSD010000240.1:0-2901 GCA_964602645.1 uncultured Myxococcales bacterium | reverse complement strand
AACCCATGGATGGCAAAGGCAGTCTCAACGATATCCGCGGCCTCGTCGATTGGCCGCTTCATCGCTCTGCGCCCGACCCTTATCGGCGGCGCCCCGTCAAAGAACCGTTATCACTCGGCGTACGTGTCATCGACAGCCTTCTTACCGTTGGCAAAGGTCAGCGCATTGGGCTCTTTTCTGGATCTGGCGTAGGTAAATCATCGCTCATGGGTCAAATGGTGCGTAACTCTGAGACCAAGATCGTGGTGGTCTGTCTCGTAGGCGAGCGCGGTCGCGAGGTGATGGAGTTTATCAACGACACACTCAAAGACGAAGGCCGCAAAAAATGCGTCACCATCGTGGCAACGTCGGATACGCCGAGCCTCGTTCGCTATCTGAGTTGCTATGTCGCAACCGCAATTGCCGAATGGTTTCGAGATCAAGGGGAAGATGTGCTGTTTCTCATGGACAGCGCAACGAGATTTGCACGCGCGCAACGTGAAATCGGCCTTGCGCTCGGCGAACCGCCAGCACGTCAAGGCTATCCGCCGAGCGTCTTTGCCGAGATACCCCGTTTGATGGAACGCACCGGATCCAATGAGCATGGCTCTATAACTGCTATTTACACCGTGCTCGTCCAAGGCGGCGATTTTGATGAGCCTATTGCCGACGAAGTTCGCGGCATTCTCGACGGTCACATCCTCCTCAATCGCTCGCTCGCCGATCGTGGGCACTGGCCTGCCGTCGATGTGTTGCCGTCATTAAGTCGGGTCATGAACAATATTGTCGACCAAAAACACAAGGAGGCTGCGACCAGGCTGCGCAGTTTGATGGCCGCCTACGAGAAGAATCGCGATTTGATTCTGCTTGGCGCCTACAAGACTGGAACCGATAAGCAAGTTGATTTGGCCATCAAAAAGATGCCGCAGATCAATGCGTTTTTACAACAGCCAATGCACGAAGCTACCAGCTATAACCAATCAAAAAATGCGCTCATAGCGTTGTCGTAGAAAAATTATGTCTGCATATAGCCTACAAGCTCTCCGAAAGATCCGCGAGTACAAGAAGCAAAGCGCTGAGCAGCAATTGCAGAGCGCGATTTATGCTCACCAGCTTGAGCAAACTAAGCTCACGCATATCGCGACGCGACTACGCAACACCATCACAACGCGCACCAAGCGACACAACAATTTTTTCCACCGTGCGCTCGTGAATCCAACGACAAAAACCGAAGTCAGTTGCCACATAGCTTCTAACCACAAGACCATGATCGATGAAATTGATCTACGAAAGATGCTTGCCGATCAAGAAGCAATGGTGCGTTCGGCATCGCGCACGGTTGAGCTTGCAAAAGCTGCTGCGATTGATGCGGATCGTAATTTGAAAGTGATCGAAAAGCACCATGCCGCATGGCAACGAAATATTGTGCGTGCCGAAGAGATCAAAGAAGAATACCAAAACGACAACCAAAACGGTGTCCGATACTTGATGAGTAGGGCCTAATGATACGATCAGGTGAGCGCAATCAAGACAATGTCAATCGCCAAACCAATGACCGACGACAACACAAAAACGTCTCTTCTCATCAACGAGCACAGCCCTTTAATCTCATCATGCAACATAAAACGCAACCCTTTAAGCCTGTGCCTATCGGCACAAAGCAGCCGCTCAAAAAATCGGCAAAGCCAGAATCTACGTTTAACATTGGCAAACCGGAACTTGGCGAAAAACTTGAGAACATTCCCAGCCGAAACTTTGAGCCTATAGCGCCACTTAGCTCGTCAAATGGTCAACATCATCGCGAAGTTGCCGTCGAAAAAGATCCGACCATCATCGCCCACACTGCAATTGCATCCGGTCGCGCCGACGACATTAATCTCTTGATCAAAAAACTGACGCTCAACTTCAGCGCACAACACAACGAAGCGCAATTCACGATGACGACGGGTGTCTTTGAGGGTGCCCATTTCTCTTTGCACAACGACAATCGCAATCTCACGCTCGCTGTCAGCAATGCATCGCCATTTGCCGAGTTTCTCCTTGTGGAAAATCAATCGCTCTTGAAAGAAACGCTCGCTCGAAAGGAAATAAATCTCTGTGATCTAACGTTCATGTCATAGCTAGTGCTGCCCGTCGCTAAAAGATCGATTCTACAACACAGGACTTTATGGTGTCGCGAGCGTACCGTGAGAAAGATCGTGCTTACGATTCTGATGGATCGTCGACGCATCATGTCCAAGTGCTCGATCTCGTACGGGATGATCACCTGAAAGTGAGTAAAGACTATGTCTTCTTTGCAAATCTGAATCTCGACAGCAAAGCCATCGAAGCACATCTGCAACCATTTATGGAATTGGTCGCCCAACGCATCGCGTTTACGTACAAGAGCCCCGCCAAAGTTGGTTTTCAAGGTACTAACGGGATTTACAAACTCAAACTCTCCGATTGGCTTCAGTTTGATGACGTGTGCATCAAACTCCTCCATGTCGAATCCGGAGCGGATGTTCTCTTTACGGTGAGCACACAAATTGCTCGTTCAATGTTGATTCGCCTATTGTCGACGACATTGGTTGACGACTCACACGGTGTTCTGTTTTCGTCGACGGAGAAGGGTATTCTTTCCTTTATCATCGCGCGCCTGCTGCTCGATCTTAAGCACACGCTCGGCGATAAAATGCCCGACCTAAAGTTAATAGGCATCTATCATTGTCAGGATGAAACCATTAATGACGCTGCGATTGCCAACTATGGCGTCTTTAATTTTTCCTTTACCTTTGCTCAAGATTACTATCCTGTTTCGATCGCGTTACCGGTAACGGTCTTTAATGCGATCAAACCAAAAACACGAGCCTCTGACGTCGTTGGTCGTTGTGGCCACCTCAGCGGTGTTATGACGTTTACGATCGCAAAGCTGAGCATGAC
>CAZRSD010000239.1:0-2986 GCA_964602645.1 uncultured Myxococcales bacterium | reverse complement strand
CGATTCGATGGGGTTGATGGCGGCGTCGTGTTTACCGAAGGCAACAAAGATGGGGCATGCGATCCGATGCAGGCGCTCAAGCGCGAGCACACGCAATCGTTCAAATTCTAAAAGTCCCGCAACCGGCATTTCCAAATATGCCGGCGTCTTTGCTTTAGCCTCGGGGTCAGCGATGTCGCTGCCGCCAGAAAGTTTAGGCAGCGACGTGTGTTTGTTGAGGAGGCCCATTTGCGCGGATAGGATGGTCATTTCTGCGCTGAGCGAAAGCTTGAGTGAGGGCGAGAGCAGCATCAGCCCGCGCACATCTTTATTTTCAGCAGCAAGTAAAATGGCGAGCAGTCCGCCCATCGACAAGCCGCCAATGATGATCGGCTTGGTCGTATCAAGTAAATCAAAGCGGCGTTCGGCGTCGAGAAGCCAGTCTTCGGCGGTCGTGGTGAACAGATCAGCAGGTTTAGTGCCGTGGCCCTTGAGAAGCGGTACCGACGTTGCGATGCCAGCATGAGCAAGGACATCGCTTAATGGCCGCAAATCATAAGGCGAGCCCGTGTAGCCATGAAAGAGCAAGGCCTCTGCGCGACTACCCTCAAGGCGATAACCTTTTTTCGATGTGCGTGGCAGTTGTGCCGTCATTAATGCACCATGATAGGCCCAAATCGACTTTTTTGCGCAATCACGTGGCGAAATGGCGGCCCGTCGTCGAGATAATGCCAATGCTCAATCTCACGCTCACCGCCATGCCAACACAAAAATATTGGCTCGTTGTTACGCACCGAGAGAAAATCAATATGCGGTGGTACCAGTGCTTTGATCACCACGCCCAATTTCATGAGATCATTAACGGCGTCTTCGATGTGCGCTTCAAGCTCGCGCGCTTCTTTCACGTCGACCTTGTATTTTTTGTTGCGGCCCTTTTTCTTGATGATCACGATAGCATCACTGCATTTATCGACGACGTACCGCTTGCGAGCCTTCTTAGAAAGCTTGGATCGTAATTGTTGCAATTGTGCAAGCATTACATGGATACGAAAAAAGTGCTCTCGTACCAGTGGCAAGAGCCCGTTTGCTTCTTGGAGGGTTACAGTTTTTAAAATCATATGCCTTGCTTATAACGATGGATTTTTCACTCGCAAGTATATGAAGCACCTACACACTTCACCCCTGCAATCTTTCGTTTCATTTCGCAACCAAATCGTTCTACCCGCGGTGCAAAAAATTCTCTTCGACAAGGGCTACATGGATTAATTCCTCGACCCGATTGTTTAGCCTAAAGGGCACTCGTCAAAATACGTGCGAGCACTGGTGGCAACTTTTTTTGAATCTTGCCGATTGTAACTAAGTACGTGAGACCATCGCCAAAAAACACTAAGAAAGCGAGGGAGCTTATGAACTCAATATCAAGCTTTGGCCAAAACGGGTCGTTACGCATTCACTCGCGCGCAAATCAGCCCCGCACGTCTTCCAATAAGAGCTTCCAAGAACAATTTAGAAGCGGCCTTGGCAGTGGCATTAATCTTACGAATAGCGCGCTTAGACAAGTTGCTAAGCCCAGTCCCGGGAGTGCCGCGTTGTCTGCATCACTGAGTGATGCGGCGCGAAGTCTTGCAGGTCCGAGTAGTGTCGACGGTGCATCCAACATCAGCGTGAATGCGTCAGAGGGTGACATGGGATCGCTTCAATCGGAAATGCTGCGCAACAATCAAGACATGCTCGAGCAGCAAGTGCAAGTGTCACGCATCACTACAGAATACAGCACGCGATCATACATTTTGAAGGCGATGTTTGATGCCCTGAAAACTATAGGCTCAAATATTCGTTAGAAGGTATTGCTCGTTGCAACTTGCTTGCGTAGCACAAGTGCAACATCGGGAGGCTATCATGCGCATTAATTCCTCGAATGTCTCTTCCAATAAGCCTACACGGTCGGTCTCTAGCGATCAGGCGGTCGGGGGCCGATCAAGGTTTTCGCAGCGCATCGATAATTCGGTTAGTGGACCAAAAGCCACGCTCAGTAAATCGTGGTCGATACGTCATGAGGAACTTATGGCACTTGCGTCCGATTTTAAAAATGGTCTCATCAATAAAGAAGAAGCCAATAGTCGTTTTGTGAATGCCGTCGTAGAAGCCTCGGTGCAGGGCAAGCTTGCCGAAAAAGATCGTCAGGCAATGACAAAAGACATCGCCGATTTCTTTGCCGACGATCGTGACTTTATGAATAAACTGCAAAAGAATCTGCGAGACATCGCATAGCTTGGTGTTTCCGACGGAGTTGATACAAAAAATACGATACTCTACGAAATTCGCTTTTTAAAAAAATCCGGAACATTGCCCCAAAAACGCGCGTTGTTGATGTGAGGCTGCAACGTTAGCGTTTTCTATGCGGGCAAATTCATGAGCGTAGGACTGAACCAAAAACAATTGGTAGAACAATATTCGGAATATGTAGTTCGCATTGCCAAGCAAGTAAAGCGGACTTTGTCGCCGAATATTGATACCGACGATCTTATTAGCTACGGCATGACCGGACTCATCGAAGCTGCCGAACGCTTCGATCCAGCGTTGGGCGCCAATTTTTCCACCTTCTCGTATTATCGAATTCGCGGCGCTATTTATGATGGCTTGCGCGTAATGGGCTCGCTCAGCAGGACCGAATACCGTCGGCAACGCTTCGACGAAAAAGCGACAGCCTATTTAGAAAGCGATTCAAGCCGCACATCGTTGGGCCAAAGACCCAAAACCTCGCCGGAAGAAGAACTCGAAAACATGGCTAAGAAGGTCCAGCGCATGGTTACGATTTATGTAACGGCGATGGACAATAAAGATCTGAATGCACTGGCCGACGACGAAGCCGAAGATTGCGGCGATCGTCTCGCGCGACTGGAGCTCTATGAAAAAATGCGTGCTGCTATTGGCAAACTCTCGAAGAGTGATCAGGAAATTATCAACGCCTATTACTTTGAGGACAAGAGCCTTGAGGAAGTTGGCA
>CAZRSD010000238.1:0-2996 GCA_964602645.1 uncultured Myxococcales bacterium | reverse complement strand
CTCGCCGAGAATCTGCCTATTCCTGCCTACGACTACGTGCTCAAATGCAGCCATGCCTTTAACGTGCTCGATGCGCGTGGGGCAGTGAGTGTGACTGAACGCGCGCAATACATTGGTCGCATTCGTGCGATGGCGAAGAACTGCGCACTAAAATATGTGGAACTTGAAGCTTAAGGTGAGTCATGCCCGAGTTAATTTTTGAAATTGCCGTCGAAGAATTGCCTGCGCTTTCGATCGAACCCACCGAAGCATTCATGAAGGATTTTCTGACGAATGCATTTCGCGATTTGAAATTGACGCACTCGCCGATAGATGTTGCCGGCACACCTCGTCGTTTAGCGGTTATGATCGATAATCTGTCGAGCAAGCAAGACAATCTTGCAGAAGAAATTCTTGGCCCAGCGACGTCGATTGCATTTGATGCGAACGGCAATTTGAGCCAAGCTGGTCTCGGTTTCGTGCGCGCCAAAGGCCTCGACCAAGCTGATTGCTATCGCAAGATGACCGCAAAGGGTGAAGTGATCGCAGCGATTAAGAGTACGGTTGGCGCCCATACCAAGGAGCTTTTACCCAAGCTTCTGGTCGACATGATGCGCGCAATACCATTTAAAAAACGCATGCGGTGGGATGCATCGGGCGACACGTTTGCGCGACCCGTTCGTTCACTCCTTTGTCTTTACGACGGCGCGTATTTGAACATGAGTTATGCCGACGCTGTGTCGAGCGAAACCACGACAGGCCATCGCTTCATGAGCCCTGAGCCGTTTAAGGTGACGTCGATCGCGCAATATCGAGCCGAACTGAAAGCGCGGTACGTGGTGCTGAAGAGCGCCGATCGCGGAGCCATGTTTTTGGCGGCGGCACGTGAACGACTCAAGAGCATAGGCGCGACACTTAATGCCGACGAGGAACTCATGGCGACCGTGAGAAACCTCATGGAATATCCGTTTGTCGTCATGGGCGGCTTTGAGAAAAAATATCTCGAGATTCCGAGCGAAATTCTTATTTCGGAAATGAAGACCCACCAGAAGTGTTTTGCTGTCTACGATCAAAAAGGCGCTCTCCTGCCAAATTTTATTTGCTCGGCGGCAACCAAGCCTTACGACGAAGCTGTATTTGCCAAGGGCAACGCGCGCGTTCTGCGTGCACGCTTTGAAGACGGTGCGTTTTATTTTGCTGAAGATCAAAAGAAATCACTCAAGGAACATGCTGACCTTTTAAAGACGGTGATTTTTGAACGCGACCTTGGCACCATAGCCAATAAAGCTGATCGCATCGGCGCTGTTGCCTTGGAACTCGCCACAACATTTAAGCTGTCGGCCGACGACATAAAAGCGGTGAGCAAAGCTGCACCACTGCTCAAAGCCGATCTCACGAGCGGTGTCGTAAGCCAGTTTCCTGAACTGCAAGGCATCATGGGTCGCATCTATGCGCTCAAGGAAGGTCAATGTTCCGACGTTGCTGAGTGCATTGAGACGCATTATTGGCCACGGTTTGCGGAAGACAATCTGCCGCGCCTTAAATCGGCGGCTCTGCTTTCTATTGCCGATAAACTCGACACTCTTGTTGGTATTATTGCGATCGGTAAGCGACCAACGGGTAATAAAGACCCGTATGCATTGCGCCGCGCGGCCATTGGCATTGTGCGCATGGTGGTTGGCTTTGGGCTTAGCATTTCGATCGAGCAGCTGATTGCTGTGTCGCTCCGCAGCTACGGCGAGCGTTTTAAATCACGCAGCGACGACATTACCCAAGAAGCAACCGAATTTATCGTGCAACGCGCACGCGGACTTTTGATCGACGATTTGGGTAAAGAAACCAAGGACTACGCCGTCAATTTTGCCGATAGCGTCTTGGCTGTGGGTACAACCGACCTGCTCGATGTGTTTGCTCGTGCTCATACCTTGTTCGCGATGCGCAACCAAAGCAAGCAAGATTTCGACAGCTTGGTGCAGGCATTCAAACGCGCAAGCAATATTGTCAAAAAGGCGGAAGGGTCCGGCGAGAAAATCACCGATGCGCTAAACGACAAGATCTTGCAGGCGCCAGCAGAGCGTGAACTCTTTTTGGCGGTGCACGATACGCGCGGATTCATCAACAGGCCAGAGCGTCAGGATTTTGCGTCGTTGCGTGGTGCCTATGTAGAAATGTTTTCGCAGATGGCGAAGATTAAACCAAAGCTCGACGCCTTTTTCGACGCTGTTATGGTGATGGTGGACGATGTGGCGCTGCGTCATGCACGCTTGGCATTGCTTGGCGAAATCAAACGTGCGGCTGATCGCATTGCTGATTTCACCCATTTGTAGTCGCGATTTTTAGTGTTCAAATTTGGCGCAGAGCGCTCAGTGAGTAAACTATGACCTCAACATCGAATAAAGGCGCAAGCTTTCCCCGTTCTTTTACCTTTGAGCGCAGCTTCCAAGGCATCGATGAATATGTTTTAGCCAATGGCTTACGCGTGCTCTTGTTTCCCGATCCATCGCAAGCAAACGTGACCGTAAATATCACCTACCTTGTCGGCTCTCGCCATGAGGGGCGCGGTGAAGCTGGTATGGCGCATTTGCTCGAACACATGCTGTTTCGCGGCACCAAAGAAGTGCGGGACGTAAAAGGCGCGCTGCAAGATCGCGGTGCCCAGTTCAATGCAACGACCTGGTTCGACCGCACCAATTATTTCGAAACCTTGACGCCTACGGCGGAGAATTTAGAATTCGCGCTTAAGCTCGAAGCCGATCGCATGGTCAATAGCCTCATTCTGCAAGAAGATCTCGACGCGGAAATGACCGTTGTGCGCAACGAATTTGAAATGGGCGAAAATAATCCGGTGCATGTGTTGCACGATCAGCTCATGTCGTCGGCATATCGTTGGCACAACTATGGCAAGACCACCATCGGCAATCGCTCCGATATTGAGCGCGTGCCGGTACCGACGCTCCGAAAATTCTACGAATACTATTATCAACCCGATAACGCCGTGCTCATCGTGGCAGGACAAT
>CAZRSD010000237.1:0-2997 GCA_964602645.1 uncultured Myxococcales bacterium | reverse complement strand
CGTAAACTTCTCGACGAAGGTCGCGCAGGTGACAACGTTGGTCTCTTGCTCCGCGGTCTTAAGCGTGAAGATGTCGAGCGTGGCCAAGTTTTGGCTAAGCCAGGCAGCATTACGCCGCACAAGAAGTTTAAGGCTGAAGTGTATATCTTGACCAAAGAAGAAGGTGGTCGGCATACCCCGTTCTTTACTAAGTATCGTCCACAATTCTATTTCCGCACCACCGACGTAACCGGTACGGTGACCTTGCCTGAAGGCACGGAAATGGTGATGCCTGGCGATAACACGTCGATGGATGTTGAGTTGCTCACGCCCGTCGCCATGGATAAAGAACTTCGTTTTGCTATTCGTGAAGGTGGCCGCACGGTTGGTTCCGGCGTTGTTACCGCTATTGTCGAGTAGTGTTGTTTAGTTTCGAACTGGTGGTTACCTGCTTGCAATCTTGCGCAATGTGTATAGAGATAAAGCTCTCAGGTTAGTTAAGGAAAAATTACGATGTCTGCTAGTAAAATTAGAATTCGTCTTTCGGCATATGATTGCAAGCTGCTCGATCATTCAGCGCAAGACATTGCAGGAACCGCCAGTCGGACTGGTGCAAAGGTCGCGGGCCCGATCCCTTTGCCGACGAGCATAACCAAGTACACGGTGTTGCGTAGTCCATTCATCGACAAAAAGTCACGTGAACAATTTGAAATTAGGACCCATAAGAGATTGCTAGATATTCATGATCCAACGCAAGATACGCTCGACGCGCTCATGAAGCTCGATTTGTCAGCTGGCGTGGATGTTGAACTTAAGAGCTAAAAGATATCGAAATCGCTGGTTCGAGTAGGCCAGGAGACAGGATTACCGTTATGGCTATGTTGGAAGTTTTTGATTTTTCCGGGAAGAAGGTTGACCAGGCACAGTTTGATGATGCCGTCTACGGTGCGCCTGTTCGACCCTATTTGCACACGGAAGTGGTGAATTGGCAGCGCGCCTGTGCTCGTTCAGGTACGCAAAGCGCATTAACCAAAGGTGAAGTGAGTGGCTCGACGAAAAAGCCATTCCCACAAAAAGGTCGCGGTAATGCTCGTCAAGGTTCGCTCAAGAACCCGCACCAAATTGGTGGTGGTGTTGCATTTGCGCCAAAGCCGAGAGACTACAGCTTCACGTTGCCTAAGGCAAAAAAGCGTGCAGCGCTCGCGTCGGTATTGAGCGCGCGTGTTCAAGAGGGTCGTCTAAAACTGGTGAACTCGCTTTCTTTTGATCAACCAAAGACAAAGCGTGTTTGTGAATTGTTGGCGAACTTCAAGAGCGAAGGTTGTCTCTTGATTGACGACGAAAATGATTTTCTGCGACTGAGCGCGCGCAATCACGCGAACGTGAAATTCCTTCGTCAAGAAGGCGTTAACGTCGTCGATATTTTGCGTTATCCCTTGGTCCTAATGACGGTACAAGCAGCGAGAGGCCTCGAGAAACGCCTGCTCGGCTAATTCGATGAGAGATAAGAAAATGTTGGATCAAATCAATTTATACGAAGTGCTGCGTAGGCCGATTTTGACGGAAAAGTGCACCGGGTTGCGTGAAACGCAAAAAAAGGTGTTGGTTGAAGTTGCTCCCTGGGCAAACAAAGATCAAATCGCGCAAGCTGCGAAACTCATGTTCAATGTCGACGTGCTAAGCGTCAATACGTTGAACTATCGCGGCAAGGTTAAGCGTGTGCGTCAGCATTTGGGTAAGAAAAAGAACACGAAGCGTGCATATCTGACCTTGGCTAAGGGGTCGGATGTTGACTTGTTTGGTTTGGTAGGTCAAGAAACTTCAGGGTTGGAAGAAAAAAACTCCTAAAAGTAAATTGATCTTGCCGATAACCGTAAGGCGCTATGGTAAGAGAGGAAAAATATCGTGGCAATTATTCATTATAAGCCAACGAGTGCTGGTCGACGACAGGCCAGTACAAACAGCGGAAATTTGCTCACTAAGAAAAAGCCCGAGAAGAAGCTTGTAAGTGGCAAGAAAAGACTAAGCGGTCGAGATAACGCTGGTAGAATCGCAGTACGTTTCCGTGGGGGCGGTCATAAACGCAAATTGCGTGATGTCGACTTCGCTCGTCTCAAAATCGGAATTCCCGCAAAAGTAATCGCATTTGAATACGATCCAAATCGCAGTGCGAACCTTGCTTTGTTGCAATATGTCGACGGCGTGAAGATGTACATCCTTGCTCCTGAAGGTCTAAAGATCGGTGACGTTGTATCAAATGGCGTTAGTGCAGACATCAAGCCAGGTAACCATCTTCCATTGCGTAATATTCCGCTCGGTTTGGAAATTCACAACATTGAGCTTAAGGCGAAAAAGGGTGGACAGTTGGCTCGTTCAGCTGGAGCATCCTGTCAGTTGATCGCACGTGAAGGCGACTATGCAACGGTGAGAATGCCGTCGGGCGAAGTACGTCAAGTACACGCAGACTGCTCGGCAACCATCGGTCAAGTCGGCAATACAAGCCACGAGTTGGTGAAATACGGTAAAGCTGGTCGCGTTCGCTGGCTCGGCTTTAAGCCTCACAATCGCGGTGTGGCGATGAACCCCGTCGATCACCCAATGGGTGGTGGCGAAGGTAGATCTTCCGGTGGTCGACATCCTGTGTCGCCATGGGGTCAACCTACTAAGGGTCACCGTACTAGAAATAATAAACGTACCGACAACATGATTATTCGTCGTCGTAAGAAGTAAGCGGAGAGCAAAATGGCACGCTCATTGAAAAAAGGGTTTTTCGTTGATCATCATCTTTGGAAGGCGATCACTACAGAAAACGAAAGTTCGAAGAAAAAGGTTTATAAGACGTGGTCGAGACGTTCCACCATTACGCCTGAGTTTGTAGGCGGCACGTTCGCTGTGCACAATGGCAAGAAATTCGTTCCTGTCTACGTAACCGAAAACATGGTCGGTCACAAGCTCGGTGAGTTTTCGCCTACGAGACACTTTACCGGTCACTCGAGCGACAAAAAAGCGAAGAAGGTC
>CAZRSD010000236.1:0-2998 GCA_964602645.1 uncultured Myxococcales bacterium | reverse complement strand
TGCGAGGGTATGTTTTGGACTGAGATGATCGCTCCATGCGATAGTTTGCACACCGTCGTACAAATCATCAGCATCATAAGTTTCGACGGTCTTGAGAATAAGGAGAACGCGGTTTGCTATGCGCGAGGAAAGGCACGCTTTATAGCCAAAAGCGAGATCGCCACGACATTGCACGCCTGCACGCATGGGTCGAACATCTTCGGCGTCAAATTGCCGCAGTTCAAAAGCGCACTGCTCTTCCATGGCGAGTGGAGTGGTAATAAAATAGTTGTATAGCTTTTCACTCATGGGGTGCCCTCAATTCAATTGCCGAAGCGGCTGTATCATACAGCGAGCGAAGCGCCGAGCAATTCCCCGTCCGCGCTTGCCATGATGTCGAGGACAAACGGGGGCTTACGGGCTAGCCTCCTTTTCAAGCTAGCCTTTTGGCCCGATGCGAAGCTTGCCGAAGCTCACGAGCGAACCGAGCGTGGCTTTCGCATTTGCCTGTGGTTGCCCTCGTTGCTCTGGCTGATTTCTTCGTTGTGACTGTGCCGCACCACCATCGCGCTTTTTCCCAACGCACGCGCTCAGCGCGATGCGCTTACGTGCAACGTCGACATCCAAGACTTCGACGTTGAGTTTGTCGCCGGTTTGCACCACAGTGCTCGGATCTTTGACAAACTGATGCGAAAGTTCGGAGACGTGAACCAGACCGTCTTGGTGGACGCCGATATCGACAAACGCACCAAACGCGGTGACGTTCGTGATGATACCTTCAAGAACCATGCCCTTCTTCAGGTCAGCAATTTCATTCACGTCGTCGCGAAATGCCGGGCGTTCAAACTGCGCACGCGGATCGCGGCCTGGTTTTTTGAGCTCATCAATGATGTCGCCAAGTGTAAGGGCACCCAGCGCTGAACCCAAATAACGACTGCGATCGATGGTATCGACTACAGTCTTATTGCCGATGAGTTCACTGGCGGAGAAACCGGAGACTTTTGTAAAGCGGCCGAGATCCTTCGCTATCCGCTCTACCGTTTCGTAACTCTCGGGATGAACAGCCGACGCGTCGAGCGGATGCTTGCCGCCATGCACGCGCAGGAAGCCGGCCGCTTGCTCGAAGGTCTTCTGACCGAGCCCGGCAACATTAAGTAATTCGGAGCGCGTTTTAAACGGACCGAAATGTTCTCGATGGGTAACGATACTTTTTGCGAGACTCGGTCCAACACCAGCGACGTACGAAAGAAGCGGTGCACTCGCCGTATTAAGCTCAACACCAACTTGATTCACGCAACTTTCGACAACCTCGCCGAGCTTTTTATTGAGGAGTGGTTGATAAACATCATGTTGATATTGCCCAACCCCCATAGCTTTTGGCTCAACCTTGACCATTTCAGCAAGCGGATCTTGCAAGCGACGTGCGATAGAAATAGCACCGCGAATCGTCAAATCGAGATCGGGAAATTCTTCGCGTGCGATCTCTGATGCGCTGTATACACTCGCGCCGCATTCGCTCACCGACACCACGAAGGTGTCGCATCCGTCAATTGCGCCAAGAAGGCACTTTACAAAGCTCTCAGCCTCACGCCCACCCGTGCCGTTGCCGACAGCAATAGCAGTAGGTCGATAGGTTTCGATCATACGCTGCAAATCACGCTTTGCACGCTCGAGCGCATCGTCGCTCGCGGTCAAAAACATCGTTTTGTATTCCAAAAATTTGCCCGTTGCTTCTATCACTGCGCATTTGCATCCGGTGCGAAGGCCCGGGTCAATGCCGATGACCGTCTTTGCCCCAAGCGGCGCTGACAACAAAACGTGGCGAAGATTCTGCGCGAATACATCGATGGCGTGACCATCCGATTTGATTTTGAGTTCTACGCGAACATCGAGCGTTAGGCTTGGCAATAACAAGCGCTTATATGCGTCGTCGCACGCGATCCGCAGTTCGCTACAAAACGATGAACGCTCGTCGACATTCATCTGCTTCTCAATAAATGCGTGGCTTGCAGTCTTATCGAGATCGATATTCACCGACAGCACATTCTCGCGCTCCCCACGAAGGATGGCCAAGAATCGATGTGACGGTATCACCGCTATGGCTTCGGAGAAATCATAATATTGCTCAAACTTGGTAGGCTCAGTGATTTCATCGCGGCGTTTCGAGACTATGACGCCCTTCTTTTCAAGCTCATTGCGAATAAAGGCGCGCACGTCGCTATTCTCCGCGATCGCTTCAGCGACAATATCGCGAGCACCTTTCAATGCAGTTTTGGCGTCAGGTATCTCAAGCTCAACATTGATGAAAGTGGCTGCGCTTTCGGCAACATCGACGTCAAACGCTTGCGTCATGATGAGATTCGCCAATGGCTCGAGACCCTTCTCCCGCGCAATCATGGCGCGTGTGCGGCGCTTGGGCTTGTATGGCAAATAAATATCTTCAAGTTTGGTCTTGCTATCGCATGCAAGAATTTGCGCTCTGAGCTCGTCGGTCATTTTGCCTTGAGACGTGATGCTATCAAGCACTGTTGCTCGTCGAGCCTCAAGCTCACGCACATAATGAAAGCGCTCTTCAATAGTACGAATTTGGATTTCATCCATATTGCCCGTCGCCTCTTTACGATAGCGAGCAATAAACGGCACGGTGTTTCCTGCGCCGAGCAATTTAATGACTTCAGCGACAGAGCGCCCATTAATATTGAGCATCGTGCTCAGTCGAGCAACGAAGTCGATAGGTTCTGCGGAGTTTTGATTGGAAAGAGTCATTTGCAAAGGCCTAATATACACGGTGCCTCGTCGTCGCTACGGGTAATCTTCAGCATTAATGAGGCGTTTTGATGGAATGCATCTCAAGGAATTTAGTCCTTCTTACGACGCGAACCATTTTTTGCCAAGCCGTATCGAAATAAAAGAAATTATGACCATTTATACCGCGCGCATGTCGCGCAACTTAATATAATGTTGACCTGCTTACAGCGCATCCCAACTTGCTAGTCAGAAAAATTAGCACCTAATTATG
>CAZRSD010000235.1:0-3051 GCA_964602645.1 uncultured Myxococcales bacterium | reverse complement strand
GTGATAGCTGGGTGCGCACATAAAGCGCCCGAGCTTGTCCTTATGGACCAGGTGCCATCGTTGATGACGACGAAAATGGCGCATTCCAAAATCGAGGTACCCCGTGCGGTTGCGGTGATCGTTCACGGCTTAAACTTTAATCCAGTGCAGATGGATGACTTCGCAGCCCTCTTTGCCGACCACGGCGTTGTGTCCTTGCGCGTGGTTTTGACTGGCCACAACGGTGATCGCGGGTCGATGGCAAACGCAAACGCTGAAATTTGGCGCGCCGAACTGGACCGCGCCGTCGACGATGCTCGAGAGCTTGCAGCGCGTCACGATGTACCACTGATATTTTTGGGCTATTCTTTGGGTGGTCTTTTAGGTGTCGATTGGCTCGTGCGCCAAGAGGACAGTGCTAAGCGCTTCGACAAAATGATCTTGCTCGCTCCCGCGATCGCAACGCCGTGGTATTCAGCCATGGCCGAGCGTATGCTCGAGGGCATGGAGGGCCATCGCATCATTCCGACGCCAAATGCAAAGATTTTTCGCGCAACATCGGGATCGTCGGTGAATGCTTATCGTGCCTTGTTCAAAGTGAAGGCAGCGGTTCACAGAGCGAGTTTTAAAAACGCTAATGTTGAGACGCTTGTCCTCGTCGATCGCTATGACGAGCTCACGCCCTATGTCGACATTCGCGACATGGTCTCGCGCTTTCATTTAGGGCAGTGGCACCTAGAAATTTTCAACAACCGCTACGCACACAAGAATCATGGCTTCCGCCATTTGATAGCAGGACCAACCTCCATAGGCCCACAGGCATGGCACGCCATGGCGGCACGCGTCGTGAGGTTTTTGCAGTTGACGCCGTAATTGTCCCAAGATGGTTTTGGTCTTAACGCGATGAAACCAGAAAGGGCTATTTCTGACTTTGAAGGAAAGCGACACGGCACCTGCCGTGTCGGGGAATTTGAAGCAGACGAGCGCCGCGCTCACAAGAGCGCGTGCGCCTAGCAACGTTATTGAACGCAACAGTTTTGGTTTTTAACAACTGCACCGAGTGTCTCAACGACTTCCCCGGCTTGTTCACCACCTTCAAATTCTCGCACGATGCCGCCGAGTGCGCCTAAACCATCGCCAAAAACCTGGTGAACATTTTGAGCGTTACCGCCATGGGTCGCGATGTCGCCAATGCCGTAGAGCAAATTGGCGGTATGATCTTGTCCATTGATGTTGTCGAAGGGAAACGTGAGACATGCCGCGGCACATGCATCCTTCGCCACCATACCGCAGTTTTTGCCACGAACACCGTAGACTTGATAAGTCGTTGATTGCGCAGCTTCTTGATAATGCTTAACGACCGCGTCCCAATACAAACTAAAGCTAAATTCTGACTCAGTTTCTAATACAACCTTGCACTCCGCGTCGTAGTAGTCTTCGTTAGTCACGTTCGCAACAAAAGAATGACCTAATGCAATGTCGTTGGTGCGACTAACGGGGCCAAAATTAAGCGCTGTTGATACGCCGTTTTTAGTGCCGCGCATGAAGACATGTTTCACGCCGACAATGTCGGTGTCGATCAAACGCCTCATGGGCACTTTGCAGACTTCGATCGTAAAATTAGCGAATGTCGTTGATGAGAAATTGAGCAATGCCAGGATGGCAATAGCTAAGAATTGTTTCATTGTAGTTACTCCGATTAATAACGGTAGTTACGTAAAGTGCAATCTAAGAAACCATCCTGGTGAATGAACAACAATTTGTCAATGCGAGAGTCTGGTGGCGACGAGGAATTCAATTTAGGTGCCCGGCCTTGAGCCGGGAGCGAACGGTAATACCCTTAGGGGATAGTTGAAGGGTGGAGAAAATCTGCAACAGTTTGTTGGCTAACGCGCATGCGCGAGTGCAGCCAAGAGCAAAATCGCGACGATGTTGGCTATCTTGATCATAGGATTAATCGCAGGGCCTGCGGTATCTTTGTATGGATCACCGACGGTATCGCCGGTGATAGCAGCTTTGTGCGCATCCGAGCCTTTGCCACCGAAATGTCCATCTTCGATATGCTTTTTCGCGTTATCCCAAGCGCCGCCGCCCGACGTCATTGACAAACCGACGAAAATACCGGTGATGACGAGGCCAAGCAACATAGAACCAAGCGTCACAAATGCTTCCGCTTCACCCACGAGCTCTCGCACGACGAAGAATGACAATATCGGCGCAACAACAGGCAAAAGCGACGGTACGATCATTTCGCGAATGGCCTTTTTGGTTAAAAGATCGACCGCTTTGCTATGGTCAGGCTTGCCGATGCCGTCCTTCAAGCCAGGATTTTCCTTGAATTGGCGACGAACTTCAAACACCACCGATTCAGCAGCGCGCCCAACGGCCTTCATGCTCATGGCGCCGAACAAATACGGCAAGAGTCCCCCGATAAAGAGACCAGCAACGGTGTAGGGGTCATTCAATGAAAAGTTAATGTTGGCATCGGGAAAATAATGCTTGAGGTCCTCGAGAAACGCCGTGAACAAAACGAGCGCTGCAAAACCTGCCGAACCAATCGCATAGCCTTTCGTTACCGCTTTCGTAGTATTGCCGACGGCATCGAGGGTGTCGGTAACTTTGCGAACGTCGTGGGGCATCTTCGACATTTCAGCAATGCCGCCCGCGTTATCGGTTACCGGGCCAAATGCGTCGAGCGTCACCACCATGCCGGCGAGCGCGAGCATGGTTGTTGCCGATATCGCAATGCCGTAGAGCCCGGCTGCTTGAAACGAAATGAGAATGCCAGCGCAAATGACGATGACGGGAAGAGCCGTTGCTTCCATCGACACCGCGATACCTTGAATGATATTGGTGCCGTGGCCTGAAACCGACGATTGCGCGATGCTCTTGACTGGTCGATAATTGGTCATGGTGTAATATTCAGTGATCTTCATGATGAGGCCGGTGACGACGAGCCCAACCACTGCGCAGACAAATAATTCAAGGCCGGTATAGGAATCACCGATCGGCGTATCAAAACCCAACCAAAAATAACACGTCGCGTAAATCGCTCCCGCCGCAAACACGAGC
>CAZRSD010000234.1:0-3070 GCA_964602645.1 uncultured Myxococcales bacterium | reverse complement strand
AACCAGCGTCTCAACAATCTCAAGTGCCTGCTCGCCGTTATCTGGCTGTGATACCAGCAACTTATCGAGCTGAACACCAATCCGCTCAGCGTAGGCTGGGTCAAGTGCGTGCTCAGCATCGACAAATGCCGCCACGCCACCGGCTTTTTGAACTTGCGCCACTGCGTGTAGGCTCAGTGTGGTTTTTCCGGAGCTTTCGGGGCCGTAGATTTCAATAATGCGACCCTTTGGGATTCCACCACCGAGTGCAAGATCGAGGCTCAAGGCGCCCGTCGGGATCGTCTCAATATCGAGCTTATAGCCCCCATCCATACGCATGATTGCGCCTTTGCCAAACTGTTTCTCGATCTGATCGACCGCCAGATTTAGGGCCTGTGCTTTGCCGGATTGGCCACTGTCCTTCTGTTCGCTCGTCCCACCGGCATCTTTTTTCGCCATTCTAAACCCCTTGCCTCTTTACCTAATGATTGTTCTATTATAGTGACGATGATCGCTCTACGGCAACGGTAATTTCGTCAACAGTTTTTCTCGCCAGGACAGAGTGCCTCTTTTATTGCTATACTTATTCGTAAGCAGTATGAAAGTTAGTGATAAGACAGTTGAAACGCTTCTTAAGAAAGCCTCAAAAGCCGATGATGCTAAGCTTGCACAACTTCGAGAGCAAGCAAGTGCTGAAAATGTCACGATTCAAAATCTGGCACTGAGCTCCAATCTTATTAGCGAAGTTGATCTCACCAAGCTCTACGCCGCCGAGATTGGTGTGCCTTTTGTAGAACTCAACCCCAAAACAATTGACCGCGAGACGCTGCGACAAATCCCAGAACATATTGCCAAGCTCTACGCCATCGTCGTGTTTGAGGGGGGGCCCGATACCGCCGATAAGTCCGTCGCCATGGAGGATCCGGATGATCTGCAAGCCGTCGATGTTATTCATAAACTGTTTGGCAAGTCGGCCAAAATTCACGTCGCCACCAAGTCGAATATTTTGGCAGCTATCGACCAGTACCGCGGTAATCTCTCGGGTGAGATCACTAAAGCGATTACCCAAGACGAATCGGGCGAAGAGGAAGTTGGTGATGTTGAGGCCGAAGACATTGCCGAGGACTCACCAATTGCCCAAACCGTCAACCTCATTTTGGAATACGCTATCAAAAGCGGCGCCAGCGACGTTCATATCGAGCCTCGTGAAAAACACGTGCAAATTCGTTACCGTATTGACGGCGTGCTCAAAGAAGCAAATAAACTGCCAAAACGCACCATGAGCGCACTGGTCAGCCGTGTTAAGATTTTGGCTAACCTTAAGATAGACGAGCGCCGCGCGCCACAAGATGGACGCTTCAAGATCAACTTGAACGGCCGAATTTTTGCCTTTCGTGTCTCGACCCTGCCAATTAGTGACGGCGAAAAGGTTGTTTTGCGTATCCTCGATGAGTCAACCGAACCCCTCTCGCTCGGCCAGCTCGGTTTCTGGGGCGAGGCGCTGTCTCGTATCACCGATGCCGCGGCTCAACCACACGGCATGATTCTCGTTACCGGACCGACAGGCTCGGGAAAGTCGACGACGCTTCACTCGGTACTCCATATTTTGAACCGCCCCGAGGTCAATATTTCGACAATCGAAGATCCGGTCGAATATAAACTCGAGGGCGTTAACCAAACGCAAGTGAATCCCGTCGCCGGTATGACTTTTGCAGCAGGCTTGCGTGCCTTGCTGCGCCAAGATCCCAACGTGATTATGGTCGGAGAGATCCGCGACGGCGAAACCGCCGGTCTCGGCGTCCAGGCAGCTCTGACCGGTCACTTAGTCTTTTCGACACTGCACACCAACAACGCCGCAACCTGTTTGCCACGACTCCTCGACATGGGTATTGAACCGTTTTTGATCGCCAGTGTCGTTCGCGCTGTGATCGGTCAGCGCCTCGTTCGACGCCTCGTCTCAGAAGAATCAGAACCGTATGAGCCAAGCGCCGATGAACGCAAAGAGATTGAGCGGGTATTTGGCATTAAAACGGTTGCCGATTGGTCTCGGGTGATGAAACTTGTCAACCAGGCGCAAGAAGAATTTGGCAAACCGATTACGCCACAGCTCACTCTCTACCGACCCAAAAAAGACCTACCGGAGGCATCGACGGGCTACAAGGGGCGCATGGGCATTTACGAAGTGCTGCATAACTCTATCGACATTCAAAAACTTATCGTCGCCAACGGAACGAGTGAGGAAATCCAAAATCTTGCGGTTAAAGAGGGGATGCTGACTATGCAGCTCGATGGTTTTGTGAAAGCCGCACTTGGCATGACATCTATCGAAGAAATTTTGAGAGTAACAAGGGAGTAAGGCGGTGGCACAGTTTACCTATAAAGCAATGAACTCGAGCGGCAAATCAGTCGCCGGTACGATTGAATCGTCATCCGTTTCTTCTGCCACAGAATACCTGTCGCGCCAAGGAATGACACCGCTCTACGTCAAGCCGCTCACCACCGGCCTCACCATCAAAAGCTTCTTTGGTTCAAAAGTAAAAACTAAAGATATGGTCATCTTCACGCGGCAGCTCGCAACGATGATCAATGCTGGCGTGCCGCTGGTTCGTTCGCTGGCGACACTTCAGACGCAGACCGAAAGCCCAGCGCTGAAGAAGCATTTGGTTGAACTTTCCAAAGATATCGAGGGCGGAACGTCGTTTGCAGATTCGCTCGAAAAGCACCCAAGCATTTTCTCGCCAATCTACATCAACATGGTACGCGCTGGCGAAGCTGGTGGTATTTTGGATGAAATCCTTAAAAAATTAGCGCTGCAGCAAGAAAAAGATGCCAAAATCAAACAAAAGTTTAAGAGTGCGATGACCTACCCCACCATACTACTGTCGATTACAGGATTGGTCTTTATTGGGCTAATGACCTTTGTGATGCCAAAAATCGGTGCAATCGTCAAAGACCTCTCCAACGGTAAACCCTTGCCAGCACTGACTCAAACAATGCTGGCCATTAGCGGTATCATGGTCAAATACTGGTACGTGATTGTCGGTACCATCGGTATTGGTGGTTTTTTGTTCAAGCGCTATATTTCGACACC
>CAZRSD010000233.1:0-3087 GCA_964602645.1 uncultured Myxococcales bacterium | reverse complement strand
ACACAAGACGGTGATGACGGACCAAAAATGTTGGTCGAAGTGGAGAAGGACGTCTATAATTTAAGTGAACATCACCAGGCAGCTCGCGATTTCATAATAGCTGCTGGAAAAATGGAAAAATCTGCATCTCTTGCTGGTAGAAAATCAAGACAACAAAAAAATAAGGTCACCTGAAAACCGGGTTCGGGTCATCTGGAAATTAGGATTGGGTCATCTGGAAACCCGGATCGGGTCACCTGGAAATCTCTTTGAATTCAGATTTTTCGGGAAGTTATAATGATTCAAGTGAAGCGGAACGGAACGGAACGGTTTCGTTTTAGGCGTACCGCCCTTCCTTTTTAAGTCAGGGCGGCCGCATAGAATTCCAAACAGATTGCGATTTGAAGATCTGTGCTGAGAATTTGAGCATCCGCTCTAAAGAAAGTTTCACGCATAACCCAATACAAACCCCAATTTCGCCAAGAGAAAAATTTAAGCCACCCAACTTTTTACGAAGGGCGCAGTTTGTAAAATGTGAGCATCTCGGGTTATGATAGTGATGCAGTCAAATCCGAGGAGAAAGAGCATGCTCGAAGGGCGAAATGTAAAAAGTCATGATATCGTGACCGACCATCATGAAAGATCGAAAGACTTCTTGAGCGACGCTGAACTCGAAAAGCTCTTTGATGCAGCGAAAAAAAGCCGCCACGGAGTCAGGGACCACTTGATGTTCCTCATGATATATCGCCATGGTCTTCGTGTCAGTGAAGCCGTCAACATCAAAATAGCCGACATCGATTTTAAAAATTCGCGTCTTTGGGTGAAGCGGTCAAAGAATGGCTTATCCGTCGAGCAACCAATGGCGGGCGATGAGTTACGCTTGTTAAAGCGCTACCTCCATATCAGACCAAGCACTTTGCCATGGCTTTTTTTGAGTGAGCGCAAACAACCAATGACGAGGCAAAACGTAAATGCTTCATTGCAGGCAGCAGCGACTCGTGCAGGTTTAGGAGACGTGAATCCTCATATGCTTCGCCATTCATGTGGATTCTACCTCGCTAACAAAGGCTGTGACCTGCGATTGATTCAAGATTATCTCGGTCACCGCGATCCAAAGCACACAGTCCGCTATACGCGCGTCGCGAGCGTGAGATTTGCGGGGCTGTGGCAATAAATAAATTTGTGCGAATTTCGATGTAACGCTTCTTTCGTTGGCCAATACACATCACCATTGTTCGACGGTGTTTGAAAGAAACGTCGCCAACCAGAATGCGAAGACCAATAAGCAACGATGAGATTACCCAATTGGCAATGCGCATATAGCTCATTATGTGACAAGTTGTTGTGCATGAAATCTACAAGAAAATGCGGTAAACACGATGATCAGAAATTGGCAAAAAAGCCTTGATTCGATCTCGAGAGCTCTTCGGCATTTGTTTATTGCGCAAAGGATAATAAGTGATGCGAAGGCTCTATGTTCTATTCGTAATGATGCTCATTTCATTAGGTGGAACCTCGACTGAATATCAATCGCCCACTAGAAAATTGACGCTATCATCGGGATACCTCGAGCGAGTCTTTAATTCGAATAAGGCGTTAGTAGATTTTCCGCTCACAGCAATCGACGGATATGGCGCACTATTTGATGTAGCAACAAACTCTATCAATGAGAAATGGTGGTCTCGTTTGATTATTTCGATCGTCGAATTGCCATTTGGATATTGGTTCTCCAATTCGATTTTTGTGCCCTTCCATGAATTTGGTCATGCGCGGTCCTTTCACGCATCCGGACGAGATTATAGGTATACGACGAAAGGATACGGCAAAACACTAAGCGGTATATCGACCTATTGGATACTGAGTTTAGCGCGCTTAGTGACACCGCCATTCTTTTTTCCAGGCAGCGGCCCTGCCTCGGTCGGTTCATTGGACAAAGCATCAATTAATTCTGAATTGGCCGACTATTGGGGTCGCAGTGGTAGTGCCGTCGTTCGGTCAGCAGGAGGGCTTAATAATCAATCGTTGCTTGCTAAGGTGCTTGCGCAAGAAATCTATCAGAGACATGGTCATGTTACGCAAACCATTCATTACCTCATGAACAAAATCTCTGGATGGGGTTATTCGTTTTTAGATAGAAAATCCGCACTCTCAAATTTGGATTCCCGTAGCGATATAACTTCTATTTTAGAGGCCTATAAGGAAAAAGGCTACGCCATCAAGCATGCTGACATAGAATTGCAGTCATTGATTTCATTGCTTAGCGGCACAACCTTTTCCCTTTTGCGAGGCTATTACACGTATGTGGCAAACGGTGACGCTAGAGTATATCCGGCTGAACTGTTTGGTGTACGCATTCCCGATATTAATAGTTATATCAATGCGCGCGGACTTTCTTTGGAGTTTGTTTC
Organism: uncultured Myxococcales bacterium; assembly: GCA_964602645.1. Lineage (GTDB taxonomy): Bacteria > Myxococcota > UBA727 > UBA727 > JABDBI01. The sequence goes on along the minus strand of CAZRSD010000233.1, from coordinate 700 downwards.
TGGCTACCGCGTGAATCCATCCTTGCTTTTCGATCTAGCATATGAGTTTGTCTGGAAGGGAGACTCTGCCCATCAGGTGACGCCGTCTGTTCATTTTGAACTCGCGTCGCTAGCACCAAAAGTCAATAGTCTATGGATAAATACCGACGTTGTTTTCGGTAAAGGAATAGGCGGTGCCATTGGCGCAGAATGGATGCCGTTTTCGATCGAGGACAAAGGCTTTTGGAACCACTTTTCCTATTTCGCAGATGTGACCGTTTACAACGGATTTAATCTCTATGGCGAACGCAATATTACTTCCTTACGACAAGGTCGAACTGTTAGCGTTGACGCATTCGCGGGTGCTCGATTCAATTACTAAATTTGTGATGGATAAAAGCTTGTACAAACAATTTGCTATTGTCTTCACTTTTACGCCGCCGCGTTAATAGTGGACGCGATAACAATCACTCTAAGTTGTGAATAAGAACATCCAACAGAATTTGGATTAAGCGGAAAAGGTAACATTTTCTTCATTACCCCATGACAAACAAGAATAGCGACGTAAACTGCCTATAGCGTTGATATAAAATAAGGAGAAGATTGTGGTGAAATTTGCGATGAGTGTTTGGCTGATATTGATGCTTTGCATGGATAATGCGATGGCAATGGCTCAGCCAGAATATTTGATGTTCATAGGCAATCCCGGGGTCGGCAAAAG
>CAZRSD010000232.1:0-3093 GCA_964602645.1 uncultured Myxococcales bacterium | reverse complement strand
CTTCTTATTCGGGTTAAACGATTACAGAATTCCTACTTCTTGGGATTGCGCCCCGTGAATATCTCTGATGCCAGCGCCGTTCATGGCCATATCAACGATCTTTTTCTTTGAGGAAGTCGCGCACGCGGTCGAGCAGTTTCGCTTTCTTGTGCGCTAAATCGGCTTTGATGCGCTCAGCCAAAAGGTTACTCATCACCGTCGATTCAAATGCATCACGAGCGCCGGTTTTGACTTCCTCCCGCTCGACGTCGTTCATTTCCCACACAAAGCTTGCGCCATAGAATATGGCCACCACCACAATAATTATTGCGCTCCACTGAATCAATTTGAACATGCCGCGTTTCCTTAATGCAAGTAGCCTAGTAGGTTCGATTGAGATTGTTCTGCTCTTCTAAGTCAGGTTTGATAGTTGGGGTTTGCCTTGTCGAGTCAAAAGCTGTTCAATTTTTCTTCGCCCGTATTCAAGCAAAGAGCCATTTTGGTTTTGCTTTGGCTCATCATACTGATTGGCTTCATCTTGGTAAGGTCGGTTATCTTGCCTTTTTTGCTAGCCGCGTTGCTCGCGTATGTTTTTCATCCCGTCGTCGTACTCCTTGGCAAAATCAAAATTCGCTCACAACTAATGCCGCGCGTTGGCTCAGTCTTTCTCATCTATCTCTTTTTTGCCGGACTCATTTTCCTCTTCTGCACGTTATTCGTGCCACGCTTTTATTTTGAAATGATACGCCTCGCTCGCGAAGCGACCGCATTTATTAACGCCATCGACGAGAACACCATCGCCATGCTCGGCATGAAACTCGAGGAGTTCTTTCGCACCTACCAAATTCCCCTCGAGATTGTTGGTCCAAACATGCCAAAAACTGGTCTTCCACCAGGCTCAGTACGACCAAATTGGATCTCAATTGATCTTTTTAAGATTTCTCACGACCTATTAAACGATACACTTATATACATAAAATCAGAGGCGAAAAACATAATTTCAAGCGCCCAGCACATTTTTACCCAGTTTATATCGACCGTTTTTATGACGATGCTCGTGTTCATGATCACCGGCTTTTTCTTGGTCGATGTCAAACACATAAAAAAATTTGTTTTTTCTCTCGTCCCTATGAAAGACCGTGAAAATTTGGACAAATTTCTTGAACGGCTCGATCTTCGCTTATCTGGCGTGGTCCGAGGACAATTAATCATTTGTCTTGTCAATGCCATTTTGACGCTAATTGGTCTTTTGATCTTCCACGTAAAATATGCGTTTATTTTGGCGACAATCGCTGGAATTTTCAGCATCGTACCAGTCTTCGGCAGTATCGTGAGCACGATACCGATTGTTCTGGTCGCGCTAACCATGTCTCCATTGACAGCATTATTTTCTCTATTATGGGTAATCGGTATTCATATCCTAGAAGCTAATCTTCTCAACCCAAAAATAATGGGTGGCGCTGCGGAAATTCATCCGGTTTTGATCATACTAGCGCTTGTTGTTGGAGAACGCTTTTACGGTATTGTTGGTGCACTCCTTGCAGTACCACTTATGAGTGTTTTTATAACGGTCTTCATGTTCTTTTTAGGAAAAGCGAACCTTATGGATGAGGGAGTTGCAAATCCAGTGAAAGCTGACACGATCGCGACAAAAGAGAGGTAGTATGTCAACCAATCGTGATCAAATAGATAATGAGGTTCGCTCGAGTTTGCACAACTCACGCGGCATCGATCTCGCTGAACGCGGCTGGCTCGACGAGGCGATACACGAATTTAAGCGCGCGATAAAAACTGCGCCGCATTCCGCGCAAGGTTACGACAACCTCGGTACCGTCTACGCCGACCAAGGCAAACTTTTGGATGCGCTGTGTTCATATACGCAAGCGCTCACGCTTGAACCAAAGAATGCAATCGCGTTGCACAATCTGGGTTGTTTTTTGTCGAACTTCGGCAATCAACTTGCGGCGCGTTGTTTTCGCAGCGCGTTTAAAATTGAGCCAGAGCTTACTGAAGCGCGATTTAATCTTGGCCTTTGTCTCGCCGCCGAAGAAAAACATGAGCAAGCAATTGCCCAATTTGAAATTGCACTCGGCCACGATGAAGATGATGTCGAAACGAGATTTCATTTGGCATTATCGCTTTCTGCCCTCGGAAATCATCAACGTGCCATCGTTGAACTGCTCAAGATTGTGCGCGTTGAACGCAATCACGAGCAGGCATGGTATCATCTCGCAGTGGGTTATCAGGAGCACGGTTTCTTAGAAGAAGCGATAAAAGCTTTTTCCAAGGCTATTCTTATTAACCCACAAAATTGTGACGCGATTATCAGTTTGGCCTCGTTGCTCATTCGTTTGGAACGCAAGAAAGAAGCGCAACCGCTGCTTAATCGCGCCATCAAACTCGACGAAAAACGTGCTTTCGAATTTATGTCTCGTGACGACTATTTATGTAATGATCATCGGCTCAACAGTAAAAGGCATAAATAACCACGACCAATACACCAACAAGTGAGTGTGGCCTTATACTGGATTTTGAGAGATAGTTTGCTTGAGCCAATTGTCATTTCTCTTCCTCGTGGGTTTTAAGCTTCTAGCAAACAGACTGCCTTGTAGTGAGTAATGCCGCATGCGCGTAAAGAAACTTGAGATATTTGGTTTTAAGTCCTTTGCCTTAAAGCAAGCCATCACCTTTGGCGACGGTGTCACCGGTATCGTTGGTCCCAATGGTTGCGGCAAATCAAACGTCGTCGACGCTATGCGCTGGGTTATGGGTGAGCAAAACGCACGCCACCTGCGCGGCGGCAATATGCAGGATATCATTTTCTGCGGCTCGGAAAAGAAAGCGCCACTCGGCTTTGCTGAAGTTACGCTTACTATCGACAACGCGCACCAAGACGCACCGCTTGAGTACAATCACTTTCAAGAAATCGAAATCACGCGACGCCTTTATAAAACTGGTGAATCGGAATACGAAATCAATCGTCAAAAGGCGCGGCTCAAGGACATTTCCGATTTTTTCCTCGGTACCGGCGTCGGCACAAAAGCGTATTCGATCATTGAGCAAGGTCGCGTCAATGAAATCATCTCGGCCAAACCTAGCGATCGCCGACTCATC
>CAZRSD010000231.1:0-3095 GCA_964602645.1 uncultured Myxococcales bacterium | reverse complement strand
GTTATTAAGGTAAAGCCTGGCTATGAAGATCGCGTCGAGCGTTATCTTGCTCATCTCCTCGATGCGGCAATTGTGTCGAGCAATGATGACCTTGAAAATTTGGCGCGTTTTTTGAAAGAGCGAAAGCTTCCTGAGACCTCCTTCTTCTTGTTGAGCGGCAAGCCTCAACAAAATCTTGCAAAGCCTCTTGGCTTAAAGAGTTTGGCCGAGATTGTCTCTGTCGGAGATAAATTCGCGACACTCTCGCATTACTTCGAAAAGTACTTCCTCGCCGACAATCTCACCGTTGCGCTCACGCATTGGCCCGCTGCACAAATTGCCGACGCGACCATCATCTCCGAACCAGGTGAAATCTTGCTGCCCGACGGGCGCGCGATCGTGCTTGCGCATGACAACGGCAAAGGCGTACTCAAGCGGAAAAATGAAATCAATGAACTTGAACATAAATTGAGCGCGCTCGAGGACAAAAAAACCGAGCAGCATATGCGTGTGCAAGAATCCGAGGCGAGAGAAAAATCTTTGCGTCAAGCCGAAGAAATTCTGCAGCAAGAAATGAAAACGCTCGCTTTTGGTTTGGTACGCCTTGAAGAAACCGTCAAGCAAAAGCGGCAAGAATTTGCGCGGCTTGAAACTGAACGCACCAAGATGCTCGAACGTCGTGAAGAGCTCGCCAAAAAGACAGGTCTCTTTGATGAGAAAATTACCACGTTGAATTCGCAGTGGTCGCAAGCGCTCGATGAACATAAGCATCAAGAAGATATTCTCGAGAATCTGCGTGCTGAAAAATCGTCGGTTGATGCAACCTACGAAGCGTTTCAGCAAAAGATGCGTGAGCTCGAAATTGAAAAGATCGCAGCACATGAAAAAACCGAGCGCCTTTTGCACAGCTTGACTGAGGCGCAAAAAAATCTCACCCACGTTGAAATGCAGCGCACAGCACTCACGACGCAATCTGATGAAAAGGCCCATGAAGAACTCATCATCAGCGAAAATATTCGTCAAAACCAAAAGAAGCTGGCCGAGCTTGCGCAAGAAATCGAAGCAACAGCCGCCATGCTTGAGACCGCACGCACCCGATGCGCCGAGCTTTCGCACACTAAAGAATCAAAAGAACAGCAGCTTCACGAGCTAAAAGCACACGAACAAAAGCATCAGCAGCGCATCCACGAGCTCGAGCTTCATCTCAATACCGCGGAGAATAGCCAGAAAAATACTGAAGATCGTATCAAGGAAAAATATCGCGTAAACCTGGGCGAATGCATCATTGATTTTCACTTGTTGCCGCTCAATGAGAACAAGGCCACGCAAGAAAAAAATGACCTTGTCAAAACCAAAGAACGACTTGGTTCTGTCAACGAAAATGCAGCCAAAGAATATGATGAGTTTTTTGAACGTAGCGAATTCTTGCGCGCGCAAGTAGACGACTTGAATGATGGCCTCGTGCAATTGGAAGAAGCCATCAAAAAGATCAACAAGACAACCAAGATGCGGTTCATGGAGGCCTTTCAGAACATCAATCAACAGTTCTCAAAAGTGTTTCCTCGCCTCTTCAACGGCGGTAAAGCAGAGCTAGTTTTGGGCGATGAAGAAGACTTGCTCAATTGTGGCGTGGAGATTATTGCGAAACCACCGGGCAAAAACATTGGCTCCATCGAACTCATGAGCGGTGGCGAGAAGGCGCTTACGGCGATCAGCCTCATCATGGCTATCTTTTTGATCAAGCCGTCGCCATTTTGTTTGCTCGACGAAGTTGACGCGCCGCTCGATGAAGCAAACGTGGCGCGCTTTAGTCAGCTCATCAAAGAGATGTCGCAGTTGTCACAATTTATTGTTATCACCCACAATCGCAAAACCATGGAGTCCGCCGATCAACTCTACGGCGTGACCATGGAAGATGCGGGGCTCAGTAAAATTGTATCAGTCCACGTGCAGCAGGCGTTCGAATCACTGCGCACAACGCCACCAAAAACAACGGCCGCGCCAGCAAGAGCGACACAGCTATTTCTTGAAGACGTCATCTAGCGTAGTGTTTTTCTGGGATTACTTGCCTACGCAGAAAAAACCAACTAGTAAAAAGCAGCCTTTAGAATAGTCATGGAGACAATTAAATGAGCCTAACCTGCGGCATCGTCGGCCTTCCCAACGTCGGCAAAAGCACGTTGTTTAACTGTTTAACCGCAGCAAAAGCCGAAGCGGCCAACTACCCTTTTTGCACCATCGATCCTAATGTCGGCATGGTGAGTGTACCCGATGAACGCCTCGATAAACTTGCGGAATTAATAAAGCCTGAACGCATCGTGCCAGCGGTGGTGTCATTCGTTGATATCGCAGGCCTCGTGAAAGGTGCAAGCAAGGGAGAAGGACTCGGCAATAAATTCTTGAGCCACATTCGCGAAGCCAATGCCATTTGTCATATGGTGCGCTGCTTTAGCGACGACAACATCATTCACGTTGAAGGCAAAGTTGATCCGCTTCGTGATATCGACATCATCGAAACCGAGCTCATCCTCAAAGATTGCGAGTCGCTCGAAAAGCAATTGCACAAGGCACAGAAAAACGCGCGCGGTGCCGACAAGCTCGCAAAAAAGCTCGCGCCATTTTATGAAGCATTGCTTAATCACATGAACGAGGGCAAACTTGCGCGTTTGTTTCAGTACGATACCACCGACGACGAGCTTTCGACTGCGATGAGTGAGCTTCACCTCATAACCATGAAGCCAACGCTCTTCATCGCCAACGTCTCCGAACAAGGCCTTCGCGATGACAACGAACACGTCAAGGTTGTCAAGGAATTTGCGGCCAAACGTAGGGACGAGGTCGTTACGATTTGCGCAAAGATTGAAGAAGAACTTAAAGATCTCTCGCCAGAAGACCGCAAGGCTTTTCTCGCCGACCTCAATTTGTCATCGGCTGGTCTCGAGCGCGTGATCAAGAAAGCCTACGCATTGCTCGATTTATGCACCTATTTGACCGCAGGCGTCAAAGAAGTTCGTGCATGGACCTTTAAAAAAGGCTCGCGTGCACCACAAGCCGCCGGTGTGATTCATACCGATTTTGAACGTGGTTTTATTCGCGCCGAAGTGATCGCCTATGAC
>CAZRSD010000230.1:0-3110 GCA_964602645.1 uncultured Myxococcales bacterium | reverse complement strand
GCGAATGCCAGGAAAATCGATGCCAAGCTCTATCTCGAGACTTTCACGCAATAAGGGGATGAGCTCAGAGATGAAATTGCTTTTGTCGTCGACAAAGGGCACGAGATTATCAGAGACTTCAATGCAGATGGGCAAGATGCTCGAGCTGCCTCCCGATTTCTTTGGGGCGTCGATTTTAGTTGAGCCGTCGAATGCTTGTTTGTCGTTGGTGGCTTCTGTTACCACTTGTTGATTGCGATGAGCTGCGAAGCCAATTGCGGCGACAATGAACGAAAGGCTGATGAGGGGCAGGGTTGGCAGTCCTGGCACGAGGCCCATTAACGCTGTGAATGCAGCCGCGATGAACAGAGCTTTAGGATAGGCGAGGACTTGTGATAGAACGCTCTTGCCAAGATCGACGCTACCCTCGGCATTATTGACGCGTGTGACAATGAGACCTGCGCATACTGACATCAAGAGACCCGGAATGATGCTGACGAGGCCATCGCCCACCGACAAAATAGCGAAGGTTGATAATGCCTCTTCGGTCGACATGCCATGTTGATATTTGCCGATGACGATGCCCGCAATAATATTGATGGCGAAGATGATAATGCCGGCGATGACATCGCCCTTAACAAATTTCATGGCGCCATCCATGGCGCCGAATAATTGGCTTTCGCGACTTAGTTCTTCGCGTCGCTTCTTCGCTTGCTCTTGATCAAGGATGCCCGAGCGCAAATCGGCATCGATACTCATTTGCTTGCCTGGCATAGCGTCGAGGGTAAAGCGTGCAGCAACTTCGGCAACTCGCTCCGATCCCTTGGCGATCACCAACATGTTGATGAGCATAAGCAGGAGAAAAATCACGATCCCAACAACAAGATTGCCGCCGACGACGGTGTTGCCAAACGCAAGCACCATGTGGCCCGCATCGGCATTAAGCAAGATGAGACGCGAGGTCGCTACATTGAGGCCAAGGCGAAACAAGGTGGTGAGCAGCAATATTGTCGGAAATGACGAGAGCTTGAGTGAATCGGGAATCAAGATCGAAAGCAGCAAGACCACCAACGCAACCGAGATATTCGCGCAGATGAAGATGTCGATCAAAAACGTTGGGATCGGCAAGACCAAGAGCGCAACTACGGTGATAACTGCAAGCGCCAAAAATACGTCAGCATGGCTTGAGCGTGCTTTAAAGATAGAATATGGATTTAGGGTTTGCAGTTTTGCGAGCGTCACGGTCTATTCCAGTTTTTAATCCCCGTGGATAAACAATCGGTCAAAGAAATATCTTCTCGCACAACTTGAAAAGCGCAAGTATGGCGCCTCCTGGTTGCTCTTTTCTCTTCATGTGCATATGACCACAAGCGATTTAAACCAATTTTAAGGCATTCACCATGAGTAATGAGGGCGATACGAGCGAATCGGCGTGTAAATTTAATAGAGTCTTGCTCAAGCTTTCCGGCGAAGCATTGCAAGGCGACCTTGGTTTTGGCATCGATCCATCTATTCTCAAAACACTCGCAACGGAGATCAAAGAGGTACACAGTTTGGGTGTTGACGTCGCTATTGTTATCGGCGGCGGCAATATCTTTCGCGGTGTTGCAGCAAGCACACTTGGCATGGATCGCGCAACGGCGGATTACATGGGCATGCTTGCGACGGTGCTCAATTCGCTCGCTTTGCAAGACGCGCTCGAGCGAATCGACGTGACGACGCGTGTGATGTCGGCGATCGCAATGCAGGAATTGTGTGAGCCTTATATCAAGCGGCGCGCAACGCGACATCTTGAGAAGGGCCGTGTGGTTATTTTTGCAGCCGGCACCGGCAATCCATTTTTCACGACGGATACCGCTGCGGGACTCCGGGCTATCGAAATTCAGGCCGATGCGATTTTTAAAGCGACAAAAGTTGAAGGCGTCTATGATAAAGATCCGCACAAGGATCTGAACGCTAAACTTTTTAAGGAACTGTCTTACATCGAAGTGTTGAATCGCGGCCTCAAGGTGATGGATTCCACCGCGATATCTTTATGCATGGATAACCAGATGGATATCTATGTTTTTAACATGACGAAACCCGGCAACATCAAACGTATATTGCAAGGCGAAAAAATTGGCACGAGAGTTTCCATTAATCCATCTAATGAGGTGAGAGATGATCAATGACATTACGAGTGACATGAAGGCCAACATCGAGAAGACTATCGATGCATTCAAAAAGCAGTTGGGGTCTATTCGTACTGGCCGTGCGCATACGAGCTTGCTCGACTCAGTAAAGATAGATTACTACGGCACGCCAACGGCGCTTGCACAGGTTTCTACCATAACAATCTCTGACTCGCGCACGCTCATGGTGAAGCCTTGGGAACGCGGTCTGCAAAAGACAATTGAAAAAGCGATTTTGGAAGCTAACCTCGGCCTCACCGCATCAACTGATGGGGACATCGTCCGTGTGCCGGTGCCGACGCTCACTGAAGAACGTCGTCGTGAATTCTGTAAGCAAGCGAAGGCCCGTGCTGAAGAAGCAAAACTCGCCGTGCGCAACGCGCGACGCGACGCAAATGAAATGCTCAAAGACGCAACTAAAGAAGGCGACATCTCAGAAGATGAAGAAAAGCGTGGTCTCAAATCAGTACAGGATGCAACTGACCAGGCTATCATTCACATCGACGACCTTGTGGCTAAGAAAGAAGAAGAAATCATGACCGTGTAAATTAATTTTATCTTTTCATGATTCGCAAAAAGGTGGACCACGTGCTACCTTTTTTGTTTCCAAAAGCAGCGATGACTAATTAATGTAATTGTGTTGAGATAACTAAAATCGTCGTCGAAAATCGATCAATTAGTGAAATTAAGTGTGGTTATTTGTATGTATTTCGCATCGAATCGGCTGACTTGGTGATAAGTGTAATTAATTAACGAATTACGTGAGAACTACCATATGAAGTCGGCCTTTTGTTAAGGAGTACAAATAGATGAATCATACATCGAAGAAGACATTGCAATTTGCTGCAATGATATTGGCGGGTGCAACTTTTTTTATGGGCGGCTGTGGTCCTGAGAATCTCGACGATCCAACCTACTTAGCCGACCTTGACAGCGAATCGGCAAGTGACGCTGCTGATA